>CADBNX010000459.1 GCA_902796115.1 uncultured Eubacteriales bacterium | reverse complement strand
GATTTCGCTGACAAGAGCGTCACCGAGAACACCCGTGTTTCCTATCCGATCGAGCATATCGAAAAGATCGTCAAGAAAGTACGCCCGATTTCCTCCGGCCCCGACGCGAAGAACGTGATCTTCCTTTCCGCGGACGCGTTCGGCGTGCTGCCGCCGGTATCGATCCTGACCCCCGAACAGACGAAGTACTATTTCCTGTCCGGCTTCACCGCCAAGCTCGCGGGCACCGAGCGCGGCATCACGGAGCCGACGCCCACCTTCTCCGCGTGCTTCGGCCAGGCTTTCCTGGAGCTGCATCCGACCAAATACGCGGAAGAACTGGTGCGTAAAATGGAAAAGAGCGGCGCAAAGGCCTATCTGGTCAACACCGGCTGGAACGGCACCGGGAAGCGCATCTCCATCAAGGATACCCGCGGCATCATCGACGCGATCCTGAGCGGCGCTATCCTGAACGCTCCCACCAAGAAGATCCCGTACTTCAATTTTGAAGTGCCCACCGCCCTGCCCGGCGTGGATCCCGCGATCCTCGATCCGAGGGACACCTATCAGGATGTCTCCGCATGGGAGGAAAAGGCGAAGGATCTTTCCGGACGCTTCATCAAGAACTTTGTCAAGTATCAGGGCAACGAAGCCGGAAAAGCGCTTGTAAGCGCCGGCCCGCAGCTGTAAATTTACTCATGATTCCACGCGCCGCCGGATCAGACAGCCGGCGGCGCATTCTGATTTTGCGGTTTCGCGGTTTTGTGTTACAATACCCCTGTGCATCAAGAAGGGAAGGAAGTATCTGCGCTTTTTATGACCGAGAAGCAACGAAGCCTGGTGGGCGGGATTTCTCTGCTGAGCATCGCCGGAATGATCTGCAAGATCGTCGGCGTGCTGTACCGGATCCCCCTTGCGAACCTGATCGGCGGGGAGGGGCTGGGCTTATACCAGCAGGTGTATCCAACTTATAATCTGCTGCTGACCATTACCTCAACCGGCATACCGGTCGCCATCTCCCGCACGGTATCCCATTATGTGACCCTGAAGGATACGGACGGAGCGGGAAGGGTTTTCAGAACGGCGCTGCTCATCCTGAGCGCACTGGGCGTATTCGCGTTTCTGCTGATGCTGCTGCTCGGCGGATCGATCGCCGCGCTGGTGGGCACTCCGGAAGGCGGGGCGGCTTATCGCTGCATCGCACCGAGCCTGCTGTTTGTGTGCGTCATGAGTGCGTTCCGCGGATACATGCAGGGCAGACGCCATATGCTGCCCACCGCGGTGAGCCAGTTGATCGAACAGGTAGGCAAAGTGGCCATTGCGCTTCCGATGGCGGGCATCGGTTTTCACCGCGGCGGCTGGGTCATGGGCGCCGCCGGCGCGCTGCTGGGCACTTCCCTGGCGGAATGTGCCGCAATGCTGTATATGATCCTGCTCACCGTACGCGACCGGAGGCAGAACCGGGCGGAACCCCTGCCCGCGCCGGACAGGGAGAAGGACCGCGCGATCGCGCGGAGACTGGTCCGGATCTCGATCCCGATCACCCTGGGTGCGTGCATCGTGCCGATGGCTTCCTGGATCGATTCCGCGATGCTGAAAAACCTGATGATGGGCATGGGATTCGCGCCGAGCGAGGCGGGCGTGCGCTACGGATTATACTCCGGACTGGTGCTGACGATGATCAACGTGCCGACTGCCATCGCGATGGCGATGTCCACCAACCTGGTGCCCGATATCGCATCCGGTATCGCGAGAAATGACCGCGAATATGTGGCAAGGGAAGCGGGGACCGGCCTGCGCCTGGCGGCGGCCGTCGGGTTTCCCTGCTCGATCGGCATGAGCATCCTGGCAAAACCCATCATTCACCTGTGCTACGCGTCGAGCACGTATACCCCCCAGGAACTGATGCTTGCGGGCAGTCTGCTGGAAGTATCCGCCATGACCATCGTACTGTTTACGATGGTGCAGGCGACCAGCGGCATCCTGCAGGGCGCCGGCAGGCAGAAGATCCCGATGTACACCCTGCTGGCGGGGGTGGCATGCAAGGTTGCGCTGAATATGATCCTGGTGCGTATCCCGCAGGTCAATATCCACGGCGCGCCGATCGCTTCTCTGGTGTGCTACACGGTGAGCATGGTGCCGAACCTGCGGTATTCTTCAAAGTATGCTTCCGTGCGGCTGAGCGCGGGCGAACTGCTCATCCGGCCGCTCGGCGCGTCCGCATGCATGGGTGCGGTCGTGTACGGTATATGGCATGCTGTTTTCGGGGGTGAAAGCTGGCTTGCGAGGGGCGGATTTATCAACCGACTGCTGCCTGTGGCAATCTGTATCCTCGCGGGCATGGCGGTGTATGTTTTTGCCGCGTGGAAGCTGAAAGTGATCAGGCCGGAGGATCTGCCGGCGCGCTTCAGGAGGAGAAAACAGGGATGAAGCACAAACTGACGGTTTTGCCGCTCGGCGGCGGCACGGAGGATGAGCTGACGCTGGGCATGCTGCGCGCGATGAGGGAAGCACCGTGCCTGGTGCTGCGCACGCGGCAGTGCGGCGCTGCGCGTTATCTGGAGCAGGCCGGGATCGCGTTCGAGACACTGGACCGCTTTTATGAAAGCAGCGACAGTTTTGACGAGCTGGACGAAAAGAGCGCGGCGTATATCCGGGAGCTGCTTGCCGGGAAGGATGTATGCCTTGCGGTGTTTGATCCGCTGACGGACACGCTGCTGCCGCGCCTGGACGTAAACGAGGCGCTGCCCGGCGTATCCGCCGCGCTTTCCGCCGCGGCCGCGGCAGGTGCCGGTGCGGAGACGCTGATCGGGAGCGCGAGCGCGCTCAAAGCCGGAGCGGCGCGGAAAGTGCGCGTGATCACCGAAATCGACAGCCGTCTGCTGGCCGGGGAATGCAAACTGAAGCTGCTGGATACATACGGGCCGGAGCATCCGATGATCCTGTTTGCGCAGTCGGGCCGGAAAACGGAAGGTCTGACGCTGGAGGATCTGGACAGACAGCGGGATGACGTGTACGGCCACCTGTGCCGCTGCGTCCTGCCGCCGGTTCCGCTGACTGAGAAGACCCGGTTCGATACGGAAGATCTCGCGGAGGTGATGCGCATCCTGCGCGGAGAAGGCGGCTGCCCGTGGGACCGTCAGCAGACCCATGAAAGCCTGCGCCCCTACCTGATCGAAGAGGCTTACGAGACGGCTTCCGCGATCGTGGAGGAGGACTGGGAACATGTGGCGGACGAACTGGGGGACGTGCTGCTTCAGGTGTTCTTTCACGCCAACATCGGGGAACAGTACGGCACCTTCAGCATGGGGGACATCACCAGCGCGATCTGCAGAAAGATGATCGCCCGGCACCGGCATATCTTCGGAACGGACGAGTGCCCGGATGCGGAAGCGGTGATCAGGAACTGGGATAAGATCAAGAGCGAAGAGAAACACCTGAAAACGGCGACCGACCGGATCCGGGATATTCCGGCCCTTCTGCCCCAGCTGATGCGTGCCGAAAAAGTGCTGAAAAGATGCGCGGCCGCGGGCTTTGATTACGCGGAAGGCAGAGACGCTTCCGAACTGCTGGAGGAAGCGCTTGAGCAGGTGAAGCACGCGGGGAAGGGAAACGTCGGAGAGGATGAGATCGGACGTCTGCTGCTGAACTGTGTGAATCTGGCACGGCAGAATCAGGTGGAATGCGAGACTGCGCTGCAAAAACGCGTGGATGCCTACGCAAAACAGATAGAAATCACGGAAAAGGCTTGACAATTAAGGAAATCCGCGTATACTGAAACAGTTGAAGCGGAATGATTCCGGACAGGACCGGAACGCGTTTCACGAAATTTAGGAGGGTTAGTATGAACAAGACCGAATTGATCGCATCCCTGTCGAATAAAACCGGCATTACCAAGAAGGATGCGGGTGAAGTAGTAGGCGCTTTCATCGATGTGGTGAAGGAAACCCTGAGCGCCGGTGAAAAAGTGCAGCTGGTCGGCTTTGGCACCTTTGAAGTAAAGGAACGCCCCGCCCGTACGGCGCGCAATCCCCAGACCGGCAAGACGATCAAGGTTGAAGCCAGCAAAGCTCCTGTTTTCAAGGCAGGCAAGGAACTGAAGGACACCGTAAACAAGTAATCGGAGAATTGCACTGATGCGCCTGCTCAGCAGGCGTTTTTTTATGGGGAGAGAGAAATGGCCCTCTATGTGGTAGCGACGCCGATCGGGAACCTGGGGGAAATGAGCCCGCGCGCGGTGGATACGCTGAAAAACGTATCGCTGATCGCGGCGGAAGATACCAGGGTGACCATGAAGCTGCTGAATCATTTCGGCATCCGTACGCCTTTGGTTTCCTGCCATCAGCACAACGAAGAAAAAGCCGGCCCGCAGATCGCGGAACGGATGCAGGCGGAAAACCTGGACGCTGCGCTGGTCACCGATGCGGGAACGCCCGGCATTTCCGATCCCGGCGGGGAACTTGTGAAGGCGTGCGTCGAACGGGGGATCGAAGTGTTCGCGGTAGCCGGTCCCTCCGCGCTTGCGGCGGCGATTTCCGTGAGCGGACTGGATATGCGGGAGTTCACCTTTTACGGCTTTCTGCCCCGGGAAAAGAAAAGCCTGCGTGAGAAGCTCCTGGCCATGCGACGGGGCTGCGGCGGCGCGGTGGTGCATGAATCACCCTACCGGATCACGGAACTTGCGGAATGCATCGCGGAAACCCTGCCCGAAGCGAGACTTTCCGTCAGCTGCGACCTGACGAAACTGCATGAAAAAACCCTCCGGGGCAGCCCGGAGGAAGTGCTCGCCATGCTGAAGGAGAATGAGAAAACAGAGAAGGGGGAGTACTGCATCGTGATGGATCTGCGCGCGTGCATCGATCCCCCGACCGGGGAAACGACGGTTTCTCCGGAAGGGAGGATCGCGGAAATGATGATGGCAGGCCTGGACCTGCGCGGCGCGAGGGACGCGCTGGCTGCGGAGGGCATCGCCAAAAACACTGCGTACGCGGCGGCGCTGAAGGTGAAGAAATGGCTGGATGGCGCGGATTGAGGAGTTATTCGATCGTTTTCCCTTCCTCGATCTGCGTGAACATATCGATCCTCCTCTGGTGACGGCCGCCGTCAAAGGGGGTATCCAGCCAGATGCCTACGATCATTTCTGCGGTTTCGGGAGCGATCACCCGCCCGCCGAGCGCCAGCATGTTCGCGTCATTATGGGCACGGCTCATTTTGGCACTGTAGCAGTCGGAACAGCAGCAGCAGCGGATTCCCCGCACCTTGTTGGCCGCGATGGAGATCCCTACGCCGGTGCCGCAGCACAGAATGCCGCGGTCATACTCCCCGGATTTCACGGCGTTTGCCGCACGGACCGCGAAAACCGGGTAGTCGCGCACGGTTTCCTCTTCGAATTTTCCGAAAAAATGATACGGAATGCCGCGTTCCTCAAGCACTTTCTTAATGACCGGCATCAGGACGGCGCCGGCGCTGTCACATGCCAAAGCAATTTTCATATGTTGCAGCTCCTTTCGAGAAATGGGGGCTTCGGACCCCCGGGCCCGAACCGTATGTAGTATAGCAGGCTGACCCAAAAATGCAAGAGATCGGGATGTTTTTCTTGACGATCGGGCGGATATCTGCTATCATGCACACTGTCAAAGGGAGTAGTCGGCGCTGAAAGCGTTTGCAGTTTCGTCATCACGGTGGAAACACCCGGACTGTGAGTCATTGACAAGACTTTGCCGTAATTGATGCGGCTTTTTTTATTGGAAAGCCGTGAGGAGGGGAACATATGCTGGTACCGGTTCTGCTGTTTATTCTGGGACTGATCCTGCTGATCAAAGGGGGAGACTGGTTTGTGGACGGCGCGACGGGGATCGCGCAGCGCTTTCACCTGCCGGAAATCCTGATCGGCGCGACGGTGGTTTCCATCGGAACCACCCTGCCGGAGGTGATGGTTTCCGCGACGAGCGCGGTGACCGGGCATGGAGAAATCGCCTACGGAAACGCCATCGGCTCCGTGATCTGCAATACCGCGCTGATCGCGGCGCTGACCGCCGCGGTACGGCCCGGAAAGGTGGACAGGAAAAGCCTGGGGATCCCGGTTGCGTTCTTTTTTGCCGCCGCGATCCTCTACGCGGTGTGCGCGTACGCGTTCGGCTTCTTCTCAAGGCCCGTCGGGTTTGCGCTGCTCGCCGTTTTCCTGGTGTATATGATCCTGACTGTCCGGAACGCGCTGAAAGCCGGCGCGCAGGCGGCAGCCGCGCCTGAAGCGGAAGGAGAGG
>CADBNX010000458.1 GCA_902796115.1 uncultured Eubacteriales bacterium | reverse complement strand
GGTCCATCACGGCAAACACGGCCCGGTCATTCTCCACGGGGCCCCGCTTGCCTGCGCCCAGCGCAAATTCACTCATCTCAATGCCGGATACATTGATCGTTTTCATCGAAAGCACCTCCTCAAACAGATCCTGATCCGTAAAAACAATTGATATCAGCACTGCTGTCAGACGCTGTCTGTGCTGTTATCACGGGAATTTGCTGCCGCCTTATCCTGCCTTTGCCGGCAGTCCCGCGCGTGGCTGCCGGTGAATTTATAAAACATACGGCTGAAATAGCAGGTGTCGCAGAAGCCCATGGTTTCCGCGACCCGCTCCACGGTATACATGCCGCTTGCGAGCAGCTCGCGGCTTTTCTGGATACGCATGTTCAGGTGCCAGGCGATGGGCGAGTCATGGTATTCCTCCTGAAAACGGCGGTGGAAGGTGGAGCGGCTCATGAAGCACAGCTGCGCGAGCTGCTCCACCGTGCAGTTTTCCCGCAGGTGGTTCTCCATGTAGTGCACGGCGGGCAGCACGCTTCTTATCTGCATATCGGTTTCTTCCCGCATTTTCTCGGCAACGAACAGATACAGCAGATCATAGAGACGCGCCTTGATCTGCATCAGGGAAAACCCGCCGCTGAGCATCAGGGTGCGCATTTCCCGGAACCTGTCGGCAAAGAAATGATTCTTATCCCGCAGCAGGATCTCCGGCTCGTTTGCCAGGATGATCTCATTTCCGCTCCGGTCGTACAGATTGAACAGAATGCCCCAGCCTTCGGCATTCTCCGTACCGGTGACCGGAGTTTCGTAGGAGGAACCGGTCGGCATGATCAGGATGTCGCCCGGTGCGGCAGACAGCAGCAGATCGCCCTGAAGAGAATAATAATCCCGCGTTCCGCTGCGGGAACAGTAAAGCTGGTTTTCCGTGCGGTTCAGCTGTGTATATACACTCCCGGCTTGTCCCTGAACATCTCCCACAAAAACATGGGTGACAATAAACTCTTCCTTCAGTTTCTGCCAGTTTTCGTTGAACACAAAGAAGACCTCCTGCAGCTGATGCCCGCGAATGCGCGATGGCTGTTTGACTGAATCCTACAATACCGACGCCGCTAACGCCGGCAGCTTCTGTAATCCCTGGCATGGTGTCCGGTATACTTATAAAACATGCGGCTGAAATAGCAGGTGTCGCAGAAGCCCATGGTTTCCGCGACCCGCTCCACGGTGTACATGCCGCTGGCGAGCAGTTCGCGGCTTTTCTGGATGCGCCTGTTCAGGTGCCAGGCGATAGGCGACGCGTGGTATTCCTCCTGAAAACGGCGGTGGAAGGTGGAGCGGCTCATGAAACAGAGCTGCGCCAGCTGGTCTACCGTGCAGTTTTCCCGCAGATGGCTTTCCATGTAATGCACGGCGGGCAGTACGCTTCCGGAATGCTGTTCCGCTTCCTCCCGCATGTTCTGGGTGACCAGCAGGTAAAGCAGCTCATACAGCCTGTACTTGATCGGCATGGTCGCAAATCCGGCGCTGAGGCGCAGGCCGTATATTTCCCGGAACTTTTCAAGGTAAAAGTCATTCTTGTCCCGCAGCAGGATTTCCGGACGGCTGCCGAGGATGATTTCCTTCTGATTCAGGTCATACAGATTGAACAGGATGCCGTACCCGGAGGCCTCTTTTTCGCTGCTCACGACGGTGTCATAGGTGGATGCGGCCGGCATCAGCATGATATCCCCGGGCCGGGACGACAGAAAATGCTTTCCTTCCGGCGTGCAGTATTCCCTGGTTCCCTGCCGGCAGTAATACAGCAGGTTCCGGGAACGGCTGCGCTGTTTGAAAACGCTTTGGTATTTTCCCCTGGGTATTTCCACAAAGATATTGGCCAAAAAGAATTCTTCGGTCAGGATCCGCCAGTCATGTGTCGCCATCGCACGCCTCCCAGCTGAGAGAATCATACAAATCGGATGACAGGATAAGTTATTTTATCATACTGCGCACGGGATTACAATATATGAACAAAATGTTGAAGCCAGTTTGCCTGACGCAAGGAGGTATCTGCCATGAAGAAAATCCGTGTCGGTCTGATCGGCACAGGCGGGGTTATGGGGTACAATCATCTGCCCGGCTACCGCGTGTGCGACAACTGTGAAATAACAGCTATCTGCGATATCAATCCCGAAACGCTGCGCACGGTCGGGGAAAAGCTGAACGTGCCGGAGAAAAACCGTTTTCTGAAGTACGAAGATCTGATGGACAGCGGTCTGGTGGATATCGTGGACATCGCCACTCCGGACAACGTACACTGCGAGATCGCGGAAGCGGCGGTCCGGCGCGGCATTCCGTTCAGCACGGAAAAGCCGATGGGTATGAATTATAAGGAAGTCAAATCCGTATGCGACCACGCGGCGGAAAAGAACCTGCCGGGCATGGTCTGCTTTACCTGGCATTACCGTCCCTATATCCGGAAAATGCATGACCTGATGAAAAACGGACTGGTCGGACAGGTATACCATGTATATATCCGCTGCATCAAGGACAGCGGCCTGTGGGAGGGACGCCGCCTGGAATGGCGCTTTGACGAAAAGCAGTCCGCATCCGGCGTCATGGGCGATCTGTCCTCGCACATGTTTGATATTGCGCGTTTCCTGGGTCAGGAATTCGAGGCGGTCAGCGCGGACGCCGGGATTTTTGTGAAGGAGCGCCGCGAGCTGAACAGTGAAAAAATGGTGCCCGTCACCACCTGGGACTGGTGCAACGTACTGGCCAAAATGCGCGGCGGTGCCAATGCCACGTTCCAGATTTCACGTACCACGAAATATATCAGCGACTGGATCCAGGTTGAAGTATACGGTGATAAGGGAAGGCTGTATTACGAATGGCTCGGCGGTCAGCAGAAGCTGGAAATCCAGGACGAAAAGGGAAAGATCGAGCGCATCATTCCGGATGCAGCCTACGACGCGGTGCAGTCCCGGGCCTTCCTGAATATTTCCCAGGGCATCAGGGACGAGATGGACGCCACGCTGGAGAACGCGCTCAAATGCCAGGCGGTGCTGGATGCCGCGTACCGGTCCGTGAAGGAAGGCCGCTGGGTAACGATCGCGGAAATCGAAAAGGAAGCGGAATAAAAAGCGCACGCAGCTGACGTGGCCGCACAAATACAGCAATACGGGAAGCGGACGGAATGCCGCGGGAGGAAACGGAATGCGTATCGGACTTGTGGATGAATACCTGGATGAATGGCATGCGCAGAATTATCCGCGCATGCTGCCGGAAGCGGCCGCGGAACTCGGGATGGAAATCCGCCTGGAAGCGGCGTACGCGTTCCGGGACAAACCGGACGGAATGGCTAACGCGGAATGGAGCCGGAACCACCGCATTCCCCTGGCGGCTTCCCTGGAGGAACTGACCGACGCGGTGGACTGTGTGATGGTACTGGCGCCAAGCTTTCCGCAGAACCATTATCAGATGGCTTCCCCGGCGCTGAATGCAGGGAAACCGGTATACATGGATAAGATCTTCGCGCCGGACGAAAAGGAAGGGAAAAGGCTGTTTGCCCTGGCGGAGGAAAACGGCGCGCCGCTGTTCTCCTCCTCCGCGCTGCGCTTTGACGCCGCGATGGACGAATACCGAGCCGGAAAAGGCAGGGGTGCCGCATGGACGCTCACCTGCGGTCCGAACAGTTTCGAAATCTACGCCATCCACCAGTTTGAGATGCTGCAGACCGTGATGGGACGCCCGGAGCGGGTGAAGGCCACGGGCAACGAAGCCGGAAGAAGCGTGCTGTTCGACTACGGAGAGGGACGCTTCGGGCAGATGACCCAGATGAATACGCTACCCTTCCAGATTTGCGTGTCGGACGGGAAGGAATGCTGCCACCGCATGATCGGAAACGATTTCTTCCAGCGGCTGGTGCGCGCGATCCTGCGGTTCTTTGAGACCGGCGAAGCCCCCGTGAAGGCACAGGACACCCTGGACGCGCTGGCTATGCTGACCGCCGGCGCGGAAGCGGTGCGGAAACAGGATACCTGGATCGAGGTATAAGGCATCGTATGTTCTCCCCGTCAGGGGAAACAGATAGAACATTTTGGAGGAGGATCACCATGAAACGCATTATTGCTCTGCTGCTTGCGGCTCTGCTGGTACTCAGCTGCGCCGCCGTCTTCGCCGAGGAGGAGGAAGACCGCTACGGCCGCTATGAAGAGCCCGTGCATGTCACAATCCTGAGCAAGGACTTCAAAACCGGAACCACGGCTTACGACTCCACAGACCCGACCCGCCGCTCCGCGACGGAAAACGCCTGGATCCAGGCCTACAAGGATTACCTGAACATCGAAGTGGAACGCATCATCGCGGAAGATGATACGGCTCTGAAAGCACAGGTCAATACCGGCATGGCT
>CADBNX010000457.1 GCA_902796115.1 uncultured Eubacteriales bacterium | reverse complement strand
GACCAGGGTCTGGTCGAAGGAAACCTGCAGCAGGCCGCCCATGGTGCGCACGAACTGGATGGAAATGATGGAGCGGATGGCCGGCAGTGTGACGTGGAGGATCTTCTGCATTTTGGTGGCGCCGTCGATTTCCGCCGCTTCGTACAGCTCCGGACTGACGCGGGAGAGCGCGGCCAGGTAGATGATGGCGCCCCAGCCGACCTCCTTCCACAGCGCCATGCCCACGAAGATACCGCGGTAGTGCGCGGGACTGCCGAGGAAGAGGATCTTTTCATATCCCAGGTTGGCCCGCAGGATGTTGATGGCGCCGTCGTAGGAGAAGAAGGTGTAGAACACCGCATACACGATCACGAAGGATACGAAGTGCGGCAGGTAGGAAATGGTCTGCAGTACCTTCTTATAGCGTACGGAGCGGACCTCGTTGAACATCAGCGCCAGGATGATGGAGGCGGGAAAGCACACCGCGATGCGCAGCGCGGCCAGCGTGACCGTGTTGCGGAACACGCGCCAGAATTCGCCGTTGTTCAGGAAGCGGTTGAAATGCTTCATGCCCACCCAGGCGCTGCCCCAGATGCCGTCCTTGAACGTATAGTTCTTGAAGGCGATGATGACGCCGAGCATGGGCTTGTAATGAAACAGCAGATAATAGACCACGACGGGAACGAACATCAGGTACAGGATCCCGTATTTTCGCAGGATACGGAAAAACTTTCCCCGCCGATTATTCGTCGTGAGAGCGGTCAAGGGTCGCTGCGCCTCCTTCCGGGGTGAGCTTGGTAAGCTGCATCACGTCGGGCCGGCTGCCCTCGGGCGGGATCCACGCGTCGTCAAAATGCAGCATCACATTCTGTGAAAGCAGTCCGCGCTGCAGCAGGGGGATATCGATCGCGGGAAGCGCGCGGTCCGTATCCAGCGCGATGGCGCAGGCAAGGCCCGCTGCCTGGCCGGTCACGATGGCCGGGGGGATCACGCGGAGCACGTCCCAGGCGTAATCGGAGCCCGCCGCGCTGCGTCCGCAGGTGATCAGGTTGTCAAAGCCGGTGCGCACCAGCGCGCGGTAGGGGATCTCCCAGAGAAATTCGCCGGAATGCTCAAAATCCGGCGCCACGGTGACGCTGTCCTCAAAATGCCGCCACACGTCCTGCTGCCGCAGCGTGATATCGCCGTCGATGCGGCGGGTGGCCCGGAAATGGCACATGCCCGGAAGGCTGATCACCTGGCGCTTCGCCCGGTCGTCCCCCTTCAGCTTCTGCAGCATTTCCAGCTGGTTTTCGATCAGGTAATCGGACACCTCCCGTCCGTCCGTGCCGCGGTAAAAGCGATGACCGGCGGGATGGTTCTTTCCGTACAGGTTCGCGGGGCCGCCGGCGGAGGAGAAGATGGCCCGCTCGATGCGGCCGCTTTCCGCGGCCATCCGGCAGTGCTCGGTATCGATGGTATAGGCGAAATACGTGTGGTAATTGACGCCGTCCACGGTCGGCACTCCGGCGCGCGCGAGGATATCCGCGTCGCCCGTCGCGTCGACCACCATGCCCGCCTCGCAGAACGAGCGGCCGGATTTGTTTTCGATGATGAGCCCCAGGCAGTGCCCGTCCTTCATTACGGGTTCCGACGCGACGGTGTCAAAGAGCAGGTCCACGTTTTCGTCGTGGAGCAGCTCGTTGAGCGTCAGGGCGAACATGCAGGCGGAATAGCGCACGCTGTAGCGCGTTTTCGCGCCTTCGCCGGGATCCCCGTTCCGCCATTCCTCCGGAGTCACGTCATAACCGTAGCGGGTGGACAGCTCGATGAATTCATCGCACATGCCGCGCACCACGCGTACGCCGTGCCCGTTGCACAGCGGCACAAAGTAATTGATCTGTCCCAGGGTGGCAAGACCGCCGAGCTCCATGGATTTTTCGAGCAGCAGCACTTTTTTGCCGGCTCTGCGCGCGGCAAGCGCTGCCGCGATGCCGGCGACGCCGGCGCCCGCGACGATCACGTCATAGGAACCGAATACCGGAATGCTGCGGTTTTCCGTGAAGTGGGTCATGTTTACATCCCCCTCCTTTCGGCCATCATCCAGCCGTTGTATTCATTCAGAAAATCCTGGGCTTCCCTGATCATCCGCACGGTCACATGTCTTTCGTCCAGGAAACCGAAGGTGATCGTGAGCCTGCCGAAATACCGGTCCACGATCTGCACGCGGATCTGCAGATCCTTTGCGTTGATCCATCCCGCCGAAGCATAGCAGCGGTAGCGGAAGGAAGTGATCCTGTGTTCGAATCCCACGTCATCCGAATATCCGAACTGCGGGAAATATCCGGCCGCGTTTTCGTTCATTCCGAAGGAAAGCACTTTTTCACCCTGTTCGTTTTCGTAGCGGAATTCCGCTTTCCTGCCCTGCCACGACAGCGTGAATTTCCGGATGCCCATGGGATTATTATGGCAGAAAAACTCTTTTCCGTCAATCATCTTCTGCAGCGGCACACACTCCGCCCCATCAGCGGCGGGAAGGGAAGCAGCCGCGGAGAGGTCGGGCAGTATTTCCTCCGGTTCCGCGCCGTCAAGGTGGTCCGCGATCTCCTCATACAGCGCGTCGAAAATGCGTGGCTGGCTGTCCGCCGTGGTGAGCTGCGTATCGCCGGTGCACACAAAGATCAGGTCCTGATCCGGAATGCCGACCGCGAACTGCGAGCACATGCCGTTAAAGCTGAACGCGCCGCGCGGTGCCTGCCAGATCTGATAACCGTAGCCGCAGCGGTTGTAGCGCGGCGCGCCGATGAGGTTGTTGTCGGTAAGCCTGGATGTTGCGTCGCGGACGAACTGCTCACTGAGCAGTCTTTCGCCTTCCCATACGCCGCCGTCCAGCAGAAAACGGACGGTGTTTGCCAGGGCGCGGGGTTTGCAGATCAGCGCGGAGGAAGCCCACGCGTGCCCGTCCGGGGTTTTGAGCAGCTGCGCGTTTTCAAAATCGCCCAGTTTATTCAGCAGCTTTTCCTTCAGATAGGAAAGCAGGTCCTTTCCGCTCAGGTTTTCCGCGATGATGCCCAGCAGGTGGGAGCCGGCGGAATCATAATCGAACAGGGTGCCGGGATACTTGTCGGCTTTCTGCCGCAGGTAGTATCCGACGCGGTCCTGCATGGCTTCGGGGGAGCAGGAGGCGGCGTTCGCAAAGCAGGTCTGCATCCGCAGCATATGCCGGATGGTCTGCTCTTTCAGCAGCGGGTCGACGTCCCCGGGCACCCGGTCCGGGAAGAAGGAGATCAGCGGATCGTCCAGGCTCAGCTTTCCCTCATCCGCAAGCAGCCCGATGGCGAGCCCGGCATAGGACTTGGTGATGGAATACATCCGGTGGGGCGTATCCTTCGTGAACGGGGAAACGTATTTCTCAAAAAAGATCGCGTTTCCCCGCGCCATCAGAACGCTGTGGAGATTGACGGCGTGCCTGTCAAGACGCGCCATGAAGCGCCGGATGTATTTTGTGTCAAGGCCGGCCTGCTCGGGCGTGCATGCGGTGAACATGGCTATTTCTCCTATGCCAGTTTCTGCTTGAGCAGCAGCAGGGAACGCTGCAGCTCGAAGCGGTCTTTGGGTTCGTTGGCTTCAAAGCTGAAGGTATCGGCGTAGCCCGCGGCTTTCAGCTCCCGCAGCACGGCGGACAGCTCAGGAGAATAACCGAACTGAGGCAGCGCGCGGTTCCAGTCGGATACATGCACATGGCGGATGTGATCCGTGATCGTGTGCACATATTTGGGATCTTCCCCGGAGGTGATCATATGGATGGTGTCGGCGAGCAGCTGCACCTTGGGATGATTGACTCCGTTCACCACGCGCATGCCGTCCTCGAGGGTGTTGATGAAGTTGCAGGGCCTGCGCAGCGGCTCGATCAGTACGGTGATGTCGTATTTTTCCGCCATCGGCACGACCGCCTCGCGCACGATGAAGATCATTTCCTCATAGGCCTTGTCCTGGCTGTAGCCGTCGGGAAGCTGGCGGGATTTGTCCGAACCCAGCACCGCCTTGCGGATGCCGATTTCATGGGCGCGGGAGAAGGCGATTTCAAGATAGTCCTTCACCTTCTGCGGGTCAACGCCCTCCGCGGTCAGGCGGATCTCCTTCGGGAACATGCTGTTGGATACCGGTACCGGCAGACCGAAGGAATCAAGGAACGCGCGGGTCGCTTTGTATTCCTCTTCCGTCGCCTGCTTCAGCGCGGTCAGGTTCGCTTCCATAAAGTCGAATTTGGACTGCTTGATGTAATCCGCAATGGGTCTTTTATCACCGCACGCCGCGGCGACGATATTGATACAGCTGCCAAAGAGCATGACCCTCACTCCTTTACTTCGATCCAGGCCCCGTCGGAGCGGATGCTTTCGTAGATCGCGTCGAGAATGATGCGCGATTTGATGCTGGATTCGCCGTCGATATCCAGCGGTTCGCCGGTGCGCAGGGAATGCGCGAAATGATCGCTGCCCTGCCGCCAGGGCTGTTTGACATCGAACGGGCACTCCTCCGTCCACTGGTCGTTCTTGCCCCACCAGGTATGGTTGCCTTCCGGTCCGCCGATGGTGTACACCAGCATGCCTTCCGTGCCGACCATTTCCAGCTTCGCGTACCAGGCGCCGATCGGGCAGTTGGTAGTGGAGGCGTAGCGGACGATGGTGCCGTCCTCATACTCCCACTCGCTCACGCCAATGTCCTCCGCTTCGATATCGTGGCGCTCCGTATGGCTGGTGGCGCGCACGCGCTTGGGCATGCCGAGGTACGTGTACGCGCGGTCCACCTCGTGTACGCCCTGGTTGGTCAGCGAGCCGCCGCCGTCCATGACCCAGGTGCCGCGCCAGCCGCCGTTCTCATTGTAATACGCCTGGCTGCGGTTGATGTACAGGTTCACGTTGTAGGAGAGGATCCTGCCCAGCCATCCGGAATCCACGGTTTTCTTGATTTCCAGCTGGCGGATGCGGTGACGCTCGTCCCAGTCCACGCCGAAGAGCAGGCCCTTTTCCTTCGCCAGGTTGATGGCCGCCCGGCATTCCGCGGTGGACACGTCCATGGGCTTGGTGGTGAGCACGTTTTTGCCGGCGTTCAGGCACTGCATCGATACGGCCATATGG
>CADBNX010000456.1 GCA_902796115.1 uncultured Eubacteriales bacterium | reverse complement strand
GTCTTCCCCCGAATCAATGATCCCGCAAATGACCTTCGCAGACGGATTGCGCAGGCTCACGTGCCGCTTTACTTGCGTCTGCCGAAGTGTTATACTTTAACAGGTAAATCCCGCGCTTCGCGCGGATCAAAGGAGAAAGATCATGAAAGATATCATTCTGGAAAACGGAAAACTGAAAGCGCATGTGAACGCGTTCGGCGCGGAATGGAAGGGCCTGGAAAAGGACGGCCTGGAATACCTGTACAGCGGGGATCCGGCGTACTACGGACGCACCTCGCCCACGCTTTTTCCGATCATCGGGCGTTTTCTTTCCGATACGTATTACGTGGGGGACCGCGCGTACCGCCTGCCGCTGAACGGGTTTGCGATGGACCGGAATTTCACGGCGGAGGAACAGGAAAAGGATCGTGTCACCTTCCTGCTTGTCTCCGACGAGCGGACGAAGGAAGGATATCCCTTTGATTTTGAGCTGCGCGTCACCTACGCCCTCGAAGGGGATCATATGACGGTGCGGCACGCCGTGCGCAATACAGGGACCGCGGAAATGCCCTTCGGCGTCGGCTGCCATACCGCGTACCGCTGGCCGCTGGAGGAGGGGGAGGATCCGTCCGGGTACCGCCTGTGCTTTGAAAAGGAGGAGAACATCACTTCCTTCAACCCGTTCAACTGGAAGACGCCGGGCTTTGTGCGGGGAAAGACCCGTCCGCTCGATCACAGCCTGTTTGAGAACTTCACGCGCTCCATGACGGATATCGCGTCCGACTGGATCGAGTTCCGCGCGCCCTCCGGACACGGCGTGCGCATCCAAAGAAAGGAATATCCGTTCCTTGCCATGTGGTCGCTGCCGGACGAAAAGGCGCAGCTCGTGTGCCTGGAGCCCTGCACCTCGGTGCACGCGGGCGGCGCGACCACCCTGAACGACCGGATGGGCATCATCGTGCTCCCGGCGGGGGAATGCTGCGAAAAGGAGTTTACCGTGACGCCGTTCTGAGAACAGGCGTATGATCCAAACGACAGGTCCGCAAAGGAGGGATCCCCATGAGTGAAAATCATCTGCCGGAAAGCGCCCGCTGCGACGTTTTGATCGCGGGCGGCGGCGTGGCCGGAATTGCCGCGGCGCTGGCCGCCGCGCGCCAGGGCGCAAAAGTCATGCTGATCGAAAAGCAGTGCCTTCTGGGCGGCCTTGCCACCTCGGGGCTGGTTACGATCTACCTGCCGCTGTGCGACGGAAGGGGATATCAGCTGTCCTGGGGCATCGCGGATGAGCTGCTGCGCCTGAGTATCCTGCACGGCTGGCAGACCCGCTATCCGCGCGCCTGGCTGGAGGGCGGCACGCGGGAAGAAAAGGCGGAGCACCGCTTCGAGGTGCAGTTCAATCCGGTTTTCTTTGCGCTGGAAGCGGAAAAGCTGCTGCAGGAAAACGGCGTCGCCGTATGCTACGATACCCTGATCTGCGGGGTGGAAACCGAAGGAAACCGCCTGACGGGCGTGATCGTGGAGAATGAGAGCGGCCGGAGCGCGGTGCGCTGCGCGGCCGCGGTGGACTGTACCGGGACCGCGCGCCTGCTTTATGCCTGCGGTGAAAAAACCGCGGTGCTGGACGCCGGCAACACCGTGGCCGGATGGTATTATTCCACGGGTTCCGACGGTTTGCAGCTGCATATGGTGGGATACGCCGAGGTGCCCGGGGCAAATCCGCAGCAGGACGGCGCCCGCTTCAGGGAAATCGGCGCGGAGGAAGTGAACCGCTTCCTGTACCTCAGCCATCAGTCCACCCTGGCCCATTCCCTGAAGCTGCGGGAGAAGGACGGCGTTTCCGAACCCGTCACCATGACCGGCATGGCGCAGTTCCGCATGATCCGGCGCCTGGACGGGGAAGGGCTCATCCGGTATGAGGACGACGGAAAACCGACGCGGGAGAGCGTCGGCATGATTGCGAACTGGCGCAAGGCGGGTCCCCGGTATGAAGTGCCCTACAGCTGCCTGTACGGCAAAACGGAAAACCTGTACGCAGCCGGGCGCTGCGTCAATTCGGACGAAAAAATGTGGGATCTGATCCGCGTGATCCCCTGCTGCGCGGTCACGGGCGAAGCCGCGGGCATCGCCGCCGCGATGACGGCTGCGTCCGGCCCGCGCGCGCCGCTCGCCGCGCTGCAGGAAAGGCTGCGGCGCGCCGGCCAGCGGCTGCACTTTACGGAAATCGAAAGCGCGTAAGGACGGGGCGGCGGTGTTTCCCTCCGGCAAACCGCGGCGCCCCGATGACCGCGGTTTGCCCGGCCGCTTTCACAGGGCGGCCGTCCTCCCGCCTTTGCGCGGGAGATCGGACAGCGGAAGAAGCCTGCCTGTGAGAAGGCGGGGTCTGAAGTGCCGCGCCTGCGGCTGAAAGGATGGCATAAATGAAGAAACTGATGATTCTGGCACTGCTCCTGCTCTGTCTGCCGCTTGCGGGCGCGCTTGCGGAAACGGAGGGAGACTGGGCGTATACGGTTTCCGGGGGAAGCGCGACGGCGACCGGGTATACCGGAAGCGGCGCCGTTGTGACGGTTCCGGAAACGCTGGGCGGCTATCCCGTAACGGCGATTTCCGGGGATCTTTTTCAGGAATGGAACCGGGAAAGCCTGCTTGAGGAAGTGACGCTGCCGTCCTCGCTGCGCTCGATCGGGGACGAGTGCCTGATCTGCTGCCGCAGCCTGCAAAACATCCGCCTCGCACCGGGCAATACCGTGTTTACCGAGAAGGACGGCGTCCTTTACCGGGGAAACACCCTGGTGCGCTATCCGGGCGGAAGGACGGGCGCTTACAGTGTGCCGGCAGGCACTGCCGCGATTGCGAAGAACGCTTTTTTCAACGCCAGGATCGGCAGCGTCTCTCTGCCGGAAGGGCTCACGGCCATCGGCATGCAGGCGTTCATGCGCTGTTATGACCTGTCGGCCTGCTCGCTGCCCGCTTCGCTCAGGGAAATCGGCGATTATGCTTTCTGCATGTGCTCTTCCCTGTCCGAACTTTACCTCGGGGCAAATGTCGGCATGATCGGAGACTGCGCCTTCCGGAACTGTGATTCCCTGACCGGGCTGGCGCTGGACGGCGCCAATCCGGGTTTTGAACTGGAAGACGGGCTGATGTATACTGCGGACGGGGATTTGATTTACTGCGCGCCGGACAAAAGCGGAACCCTGAACGTGCGGAAAGGAACGAAAACGCTCAGCCTGCAGGCGGTGTATCGTCTTCCGTCCGGGATCACCGGTGCGGATCTGCCGGAGGGACTGACGAAAATCGGCAGCGGTGTTTTCGACGAACTGACGGGTTTGAAAACCATCCGCATCCCTTCCACCGTAACGGAAATCGGCGCGTATGCGTTTAAAGGAAGCGGGATCGAAAGCATCACCCTGCCGGAAGGGCTGACGGAAATCAGCCAGGGGATGTTTGAGGACTGTGAATCCCTGACCGGACTGACGATTCCTTCCACTGTGACGGAGATCGGGTGGACGGCGTTCTGGAGTTCCGGACTGACGAGTATCGATATCCCTTCCTCGGTAAAACTCATTGATACCCATGCATTCAAGTACTGCCGGCAGCTGGAAACGGTAACCCTGCATGAGGGACTGGAAGTCATATGGTATGAGGCGTTTGCCTATACGGCGCTTGAGACGCTGCATATTCCTTCCACGGTAACAGAGATCGGAACCGACATCCTGGGCGGCACAAAGGGAATTATTGACGTGGAAGCGGGAAGCTTTGCCGAAACCTGGGCGAAAGAAAACGGAATCAAGCATACGGTGAACGGAGAGGACCAGGAAAAACGGGAAGGCGATTACAGCTATCTGGTGTCGGACGGCGCTGCGGTTGTGACCGCGTATGCCGGCAATGAAAAGAATGTGGCGATTCCTTCAACCCTCGGCGGATATCCGGTGAAAGGAATCGGGAGCGGTGT
>CADBNX010000455.1 GCA_902796115.1 uncultured Eubacteriales bacterium | reverse complement strand
CAGGCGGACTCAGGTGCATGCCCTGCGCCATGGCCATGGGCCAGGCGGCAGGCGCGGCCTGCGCACTGGCAAAGCAAAGCAGGGCCGCATTGTCTGAAATCGACGTGCAGCAGCTGCAAAACGTCCTCAAAGCGCACGGAGCCATTCTGGACTGACCCGGAGATTCATTATCCCGTGTGGAAAACACTGTCACGCAATCGGCAGGACCGACCCGGTCCCGCCGATTGTCTATATCCGGATGATCCTTTTCATTTATTCCAGGCCCGCTTCCCTGCGGCGGGCGTCACGCTCCTGTGCGTCATCCGTGATCAGGATTTTCGTATCCCTTCCGAAATGCGTCCACACCCACCATGCGGTCAGGCTGTCCCCTGAGGAAGCACGCGGATCCATCCGGACGCATCCGTGGCTTGCGGGGCGGCCAAGTTCCGGCAGTTCCGCGGAGAAATCCCAGTACCGGCTCTTTAGGTCGTATCCCACCTGATGGATCAGATTGGATCCGTCAATCCTGATCGCATACTCATACCGTTTTCCGTCCCGGTTGAACCCGCCGAGCCTGGTCCCGGTCAGATATACGCCGCTTCTCGTTTCCGCCTTGGGGAATTCCCTGCGCACAAGACCCGTGGATACCAGAAGCTCTCCCAGCTTTTTTCCATCCCGGTACACGGTCATGACCTGTTTCCGTTTGTCAAGCACCGCGCCGCAGTTCGTATTCGGCCAAATCACACGCAGCGTTTTTTCTTCCGCGAAGCCTTCGATGTAGTTCCCGGTCTGCTGGCAAAAAACGCCCACTTTTGCCCAGCCGTCGCAGTCCAGCGCGATCACCTTCACGCCGACCGTGCGGCAGGAAACCGTACCCGCGACCGGCGCATTGATATCTTTTGCGGAAAAAACCCGCAGCCCGTTGCCTTCCTCACCCCAGCCCACGATCACCGGCGCGGTCAGAGCCGCCCAGACCGCTTCCTCGTCCGACAGATCCTCCGGCAGCGGTTCCCCGGTCAGGAACAGTTCCTCATCCAGAGTTTGATTACTTATTTCCACTGTGGCTGTATGTGTATATGCAGGAGCCATGGCGCTTGTCGCCTGAATGACATATTTCCCCGCAGGGAGCGCTTTTCCATTTATATCCAGCCCGTTCCAGAACACGGTTATCAAATTCCCGTCGGCAGAAACGGATGTTTCCCATACGGTGTTTTCAGCTTCGCTTTCGGGCGCGATCCGGATCCGTGCGCTACCGGGCGCGCTCATCGGGATCTCTATGCGCAGCGGATCTCCCTGCCGGAAGGACGCGGCGGCCGGCAGGCAGGCCTGCACCGCGGCAGCCGCTTTGGTGACCCGTGTCTCCAATAGCGCGCTTTCATGTTCCCCGTCCCCGGTTTCAAGACAGGCCTTCAGGGTCAGGTTTCCCACGGGAATCGGCTCCCCGTTCCAGGAAAGCGCATCCCATAAAAATACGGTCGATCCTTTTTCCAGCCGCACACCGGATATGACAGGCTTCCATCCCCAGTCTCCGGTTACGGCTTCCACTGTCAGGATCCCGTCCCTGCCGGCACTTACCGTCAGTTCGCGGTTCTGATACGGGGTGAAGGATTCTCCCTGCATTTCGAGGGCCGAAGCAAGGCAGCAAAGAAAAAGCAGGAAAAAGAAAGCCAGAAAAACAGTCCGTCTCACATGTACCTCCGAAAGAAGCCGAAACAGCCGGCGGCTGTTTTACCCGGCTGATTCAGCGCTACGGCGTCCCGCCGGAAAATCAGGTTCATCACCGAAGCGGTCTTCCGCTGCGCCTGATCTGCATATGGAATTCCGTTCTATTCCCCTTCACCCGCAAGAAATGCCACAATCCGCTTCGCGCAGTCCGCAAGGGAGGGGATCAGTGCCCACTCGCGTTCCGAATGATAGCCCCCGCCTTCCACGCCGATGCTGTCCACGCAAGGTATGCCGGCGGCTGTCACCTCCGCCGCGTCCGATCCGCCGGCGCTGAAAACGGCCTGCAGTTCCGGCAGCCCGCAGCGGGCGAAGCATCGGTTCATTTTCGCAAGCAGCGCCTCGTTCCGCTCGCTGCGCTCCATGGCAAGACGCTGTGACACGATATCTAGCTCGATGCTGCACCCGGAGATGTGCGGCGTATCCGCGAGTTTCCGCATGAAATCCCTGATCCGGGCATCCTGCGCCGCGTCCGCAAAACGTACGTTTACCAGGAACTCGCACAGATCCGGCACGGTATTGGGCACGGTTCCTCCCTGAATCACGCTGCAGCAGCAGGTAAGCCCCTCGGGATCCTTGATTTTTTCGATTTCGAGGATCAGTCTTGCCGCCTCCGCAATGGCGTTTGCGCCCTTCGTCGCGCAGATGGAGGAATGCGCCTTCACCCCATGCACCCGGAAACGGAAGGTGATGATGCCCTTCCTGGAAAGGCAGGCCTTTCCTTTTCCGTATGGTTCCAGGTTCAGAAACGCCGCCGCGTCCTTTGCTCTTTCGCAGATCCAGCGGATGGTCGCCTTTCCGCTCACGCGGCTGCTGTTCTCCTCATCCGT
>CADBNX010000454.1 GCA_902796115.1 uncultured Eubacteriales bacterium | reverse complement strand
TCCTTTCTTGACAGTCCGGGTTTTCCTTCTATAATAGTTCGCGTACGTTCCGCTTACGCGGAACGATCCTGACTGACCGGAGCAGCGTATGACAGCAAGACCGTCCGACCGGAGCGATTTTTCCCGGGGATCGATGCCCCGTCTCATCCTGCGCCAGGCCATTCCGCTCACCCTGGCGGAGCTGGTGCACCTGCTCTACAACATCGTGGACCGCATCTACATCGGCCACCTTCCCTCCGTCGGCTCCATGGCGCTGACGGGGCTCGGCGTCACGTTTCCCATCACCATGCTCATCACGGCCTTCACGCGCCTGTTCGGCGCGGGCGGAACGCCGCTGTTCGCCATCGCGCGCGGTGCGGGACAGGAAGAGCGCGCGCGGGATCTGCAGGGCTGCTCCCTGGCGCTGCTGCTGGCCGCTTCCGCCGCGGTGTTTTTCGTGTGTTATTTCTTCCGCCGGCCCATCCTGTATTTCTTCGGGGCGGGCGACAATTCCTTTGCCTTCGCGGACCGCTACCTGCGCATATCCCTGTGGGGCACGGTGTTCACGATGATCGCCTCCGGCATGAACGGGTTCATCAACGCGCAGGGCTTTCCCCGGATGGGCATGATGACCGTGCTGCTGGGCGCGGGGCTGAATATCGCGCTGGATCCGCTGTTTATTTTTGTGCTGGACATGAGCGTGGAAGGCGCGGCGCTCGCCACCGTGCTCAGTCAGGCGATCTCCTGCCTGTGGGTCGTGCGCTTCATCACGGGGAAAAAAGCCATCATCCCGGTGCGCCCCGCGCAGGTGCGCATCCGGCTGCGCATGGCCGGGGAGATCGTCCGTATGGGCCTTGCCGGCTTCATCATGGCGGCGACCAATACCCTGACCCAGGTAGCCTGCAATGTGACGCTGCGCGCGTTCGGCGGCGAAATCTGGGTGGGCGTGATGGCCATCCTCCATTCCGTACGGGATGTGCTGCTGCTGCCGGTATCCGGCGTGACCGGCGCGGCGCAGCCCGTGATAGGCTTCAATTACGGCGCGAAACTGTATGAGCGCGTCAAAAAAGGCATCCGCTTCATGGCTTTCGGCGCCACGCTGTATACCCTGATCGCCTGGCTCTCCGTGCTGCTGTTTTCGGGGTTCTTCGCGGGGATCTTCACCGAGGATCCGCAGATCCTCTCCCGCGCGCCCGCGGCCATGCGGATCTATTTCTTCGGCTTCTTCTTCATGGCGTTCCAGAATTCCGGGCAGTCCACCTTCACCGCGCTGGGCCGTGCGCGCAAGGCCATTTTCTTTTCCCTGCTGCGCAAGGCCGTGATCGTGACGCCGCTCACCTTCCTTCTGCCCTATATCGTGACCCCGGCTGTAAACGGCGTGTTCCTCGCGGAGCCGATTTCCAACGCCATCGGCGGCTGCGCCTGCATGCTGACCATGCTCCTGACCGAATACCGGAAGCTGGGAAAGGACCCCGTCGCTGTTCATTCCGTGAGCAGTAGCAGTATGTCAAAATAAATGGCAAAAAGAAAAAACTTCCCCCTTGCGGGTGAAAACGGAAACCGGTACAATGAAAGCAGTTCGCCGATGAAAAAGGAGGTTGTGCGAGATGGTGTGGAGCAGGGAAAAAGCGTGGGAATGGTACAATGGCCGCCCGTGGCTGCGCGGCTGCAATTTTATGGGCAGCGACTGCGCGAACAGGGTGGATCAGTGGCAGGAATGGGGCTTTGAGGAGCGGCTTGAAACCGCGGACCGTGAGCTGAAGCTGGCGGCGGAAACCGGCTTCAACACCATCCGCATCATTGTGGAATTCACCGTGTGGGAAAAGCAGCACGACGGGTTTATGGAGCGTTTTGACCGCTATCTGTCCACGGCGTGGAAATACGGCATTTCCTCGATGGTGGTTTTCGGCAACGACTGCATGCAGCCCAAGGAGTTCACCAAGCCCGTCGTATTCGGCCCGCAGCCCTGTGACTGGGGCTACCACGGCGGAAGGAAAAACTCCCAGCACCAGCAGAACGCCAACATGGGCTACCACCTGCTGGACGAGCCGGAGCTGGCGCTGAAGCACTACGAAATGGTGCGCGAAATCATGACCAAGTATAAGGACGACCCGCGCGTATGCATCTGGGATCTGTATAACGAGCCCGGCAACGCAAAGCGGGATCCGGTCACGTTGCCGCATGTGAAAAAGTTTTTCGAAATCGCGCGGGAAGTGGATCCTTCCCAGCCCATCACGTCCTGCATCTGGCGCTTCCCGAAG
>CADBNX010000453.1 GCA_902796115.1 uncultured Eubacteriales bacterium | reverse complement strand
TCCCCCGGCTCCCTTCGCTCGCTGGAAAACGTCTATCTGCCCATGATTTCGGAACTGCTCGGCAAATACATGCAGTCCGCGGCCATGCATACCGAACAGGCTGCCCTGGCCCGGAGCCGCACCGAAGAAGTCTTCGCGGATACCCTGCCGCAGGCGTTCCGGGAAATCCTGCGCGACCTGGAGGACGGCAGCGCCAACGATATGCAGGCGCAGGCGGACGCGCTGATCAAAAAAATGAAGCTCGACGGACTTCTGCCCTATAATTCGTAAAAATTTGTAAAATAAAGCTTGCTTTTTTCCGCAAAAGCATGTACAATACCAAATCGGCACATCCTTGCGCCGTAAACATGCGGCGCCATATGTCCATGAGGAGGTGAAAGAATTGAACAAGTACGAACTGGTGTACATCATTGATCCGACTGTTGATGACGAAGGCCGCAAGGCGCTGATCGAGAAATTCAATCAGCTGATCGCGGATAACGGCGGACAGGTGGAGAAGGTCGATGAATGGGGCAAGCGCCGTCTGGCCTACCCGATCGACTACAAAACCGAGGGCTGGTATGTCCTCGTCAACTTCTCGTCCGAAGCCACGCTGCCCCTGGAGCTGGAGCGCAACCTGAAGATCAACGACATGGTGATCCGCTATCAGGTGATCCGTGTGCTCGAGCGCAAAGTGGGCATCAAGCCCCGCGCGCCCCGTCCCCAGCCTGCGGCCGTACCTCAGGAAGAGCCCGCTGCCGAAGAAGCAGAGCAGCCCGCTGAGGCGCAGGAAGCCCCCGAAAGTGTCGAATAATCGGCAGGAGGCAGCATGAATAAACTGACAATCATCGGCAATCTGACAAGGGATCCGGAACTGCGGACCACGTCGAGCGGCATTCAGGTGTGTTCCTTCACGGTAGCAGTCAACCGCCGCCGCTCCTCCAATGCGGATTCCGGACAGCCCGAAGCGGATTTCTTCCGTGTCACCGCCTGGCGGCAGCTCGGGGAAATCTGCAGCAAGTACCTGGCCAAGGGACGCAAGGTTTGCGTGATGGGGCCCGTATCGGTAAGCACCTATCAGGGAAACGACGGACAGACCCGCGCGACCCTCGAGGTCACCGCGGACGATGTGGAATTCCTGAGCGCGCGCAACGAAGCCGGCGAAGCCATGGCTCCCGCCGCGGCACCGCAGCAGAGCGCATCAAAGCCCGCCTCCCCCGCTTCCAGTTTTGTCCAGGTGGACGATGAGGAGCTGCCCTTCTGATTGCTCACCTTCAAAGAAAGGAAATCCTTTCGTTATCACAGATGAAGGAGGATAACATCGATGTCTGAAGATCGTGGTGACAAGCGGCCGCGTCCCAGGGGACGGAAACCGCACCGCAAGGTTTGCGATTTCTGCGTCAGCAAAATCGAGTATATCGATTATAAGGACGTAAACCGCCTTCGCCGTTATGTCAACGAGCGCGGCAAGATCATGCCCCGCCGTATGACCGGCAACTGCGCAAAACACCAGCGTCAGCTTTCCGAAGCCGTCAAGCGCGCCCGTGCCATCGCCTTGATGCCCTACACGGTAGACTGAGCTTTTCCCTCAGAGCCG
The DNA here is from genome assembly GCA_902796115.1 of uncultured Eubacteriales bacterium. GTDB lineage: Bacteria > Bacillota > Clostridia > Christensenellales > Aristaeellaceae > RUG756. The sequence goes on along the minus strand of CADBNX010000453.1, from coordinate 3,153 downwards.
CGGGTTTTCATCCGCGGCTCTGATTCCTTTTATCACGCAGTCTTCTCACACCGGCCCTGTGAGGCGTGTGAAAAGGCTCATACAAAACAGGAGGACCGTCATGAAAAAAACAGCCGCGCTTTTCCTTGCCCTGATGCTCGCACTGGCCTCATCCGCCGCCTTCGCCGTCAATGAGGACGCGGAGGGCGAACTGACCATCTATACTTCCATGTATCAGAATGTATACGAAATGATGGATCAGGCGCTGAAGGAAGAGTTTCCGAACCTGATCCCCGGCAATAACGGAAGCTTTTTCTACTACAGCGGCACAAGCAAGCTGATCACCAAGATCTACGGCGAAATGGGCGACAAGCGGGATCAGCCGCTCGAATGCGATATGTTCCTGGTCGCGGAGCCCGCGTTCTCTCTGGAGCTGAAGGACTACGGATACCTTCATTCCTTCGAGATCCCGGACGCGGAAAACCTGCTGCGCTTCCCGTACGACGAGGAAGGGTACTGGTATCCGGTCCGCGTGTGCAACATGGTGCTGGCATATAACCCCGAAATGGAAGACGCGTGGGCCGCGAAAGGGGTGAAGATCCCGCATTCCTTCCGGGATTTTGCCTATGATCCTTCCCTGAAGGGCTATATCTCGATGGGCGACCCGATGACGAGCGGCACCACGTATGCCGCGGTGGTATCGCTGCTGGACAAGTACGGGGAAGAATACTTTGACAAGCTCGCCGCGAACGAAGTGAAACGCGAATCCGGCTCCGTGCCGATCGCCAAGCTGCAGAGCGGGGAATGCGCCGCCATCATGATCCTGGAGGAATCTATTCTCAACTTCCTCTCCGACGAGGCGAAAAAAGGCAATGACGTGAAAAACCTGAAGGTCATCTATCCCGACGACGGCGTCATCCTGATCCCCTCCACCGTGATGATCGTAGCGGAAGAATTCTCTAAGAACATGAACACGGAAGCGGCGGAAGCCGTTGCCTCCTGGCTGCTGAGCAAGGAAGGCCAGGCCCTGGTCATGCAGGGCTTCATGCATTCCGTTCTGGCGGATCAGACCGATATTCCCGTCGGTTCGAAGGATACCGACGAGCTGATCAAAACAGATATCGGAGTGGATTGGGAAAAGGCATTCCGGGAGCGCGAGGAAATCAAAAAGCTCTGGACGCTGAAGGTAACGCAGTAAGGATGGATCCGGACGGGGAAAGCGCCGCTTTTCCCGTCCGGATCCATGATGATCGGAAGGTGGGTGCCGATGAAGCAGAAGGCAGCGTCAACCCCCGTACTGCCCGCGGGAGACCGAAAGCCGCTGATCGCGAAAGCCTCTCTTGCGGCTGTTTTTTTGCTTGGCGCGGTCCTGGTTTTCATGGGGATACGCGCGCAGAAGGAATATCAGGTTTCGGGGTTCAGCAGCGAAAGCGCGTACGGAGCCATTCACGCCCTGACCGGGGATATCGCCGCGCTGTGGCAGGACTCCGTCATGCCCCTTGCGGATACGCTGCCCGAAAATGAGCGGGAAGTCTTCCACGCGGCTGTGCGCCGTCTGCTGCTTTCCGCCTGGGAAAGCCAGAGCGAAGGCTCCGCCGCCCGCCTGGAAGGGCTCCTCACGGAGAACAAAAACCCGCATGACGCCGCCGGCAGGCTGCTGTGCGTCACCTATCTTGTGAACGGACCGAAGATCGGCACCGCAAACCGGAAGGAACTGACCGCGCCGAGGGATGATCTTCCGTCATTCCGTCTGCAGCTGCTGCGCGCGGCCGCTCTTTCCGGCGCGCCGGTGCCCGCGGAGGCGGAAGGTGTGATCGCGGGCCTCGAAGGAGAAGCGCGCGGCGCGATGCTGATGCAGGCCTTCCTCGTCAGCAGCGGCAGCGCGGAAAGCACAGTCACGGAGCATGCCAACGCGCTCAAAAAAAGCGTGCGCGGCAAAAGCGAGCAGCTGACCGCGTTCCGCATGATCGCGCTGAAGGAAAGCCGTCCGCTTTGGCAGCTGATCCTTTCCAACAGCCGCGCGGTGATCCTGACCGGCGTCATCCTGATGCTGGATATGCTGCTGCTCGGCGCGCTGATGCTGGCGGAAAAAACCTGGACGCTGGATTTCAAATGGATCCTGGTGCTGCTGATCGTCGATTTCCTGCTGTATTTCCAGCTGCTTCCTTCCGTATTCCTGGCCGTCAAGGCATTCACGCCGGGCGGCGTGTTCTCGCTTGAAACCATCCATCGCCTCATCGCGGAGCCGATGAACCGGGAGGCCCTGGCAAATACGCTCATTGCCTCCTTTGCCACCATGGTTTTCGGAACGCTGCTCGCGTTTCCGCTGGCATTCCTTGTGGGCAGGACAAATCTGTACTGCAGGAAATTTTTCCGTACCGTGTTTGTGATCACCTATATGGTGCCGCCCTATGTGGGCGCCATGGCCTGGCTCCGCCTGATGAACCCGAATGTGGGCACGATCAACCAGTGGCTCCGCATCCTGCTGCAGCTGCCGGACGAACCGGGTCCCCTGAACGTCTATTCCCTGCCCGGCATGATCTGGACGCTGACCACGTTCTATTATCCCTACGCGTTCATCACCATCAGCCGCGCGATGGAGAAAATGGATCCGTCCCTGGAGGAAGCAGGACGCATTTCCGGCGCCAATCCGCTCAAAACGCTCTTCACCGTAACGCTGCCGCTGATGATGCCTTCCCTGTGCGCGGGCGCGCTGCTGGTTTTCGTCAGCGCCGCCAGCTGCTACGGCATTCCTTCCATCATCGGCATCCCTGGCAACGTGAACACCGTTACGACGCGCATCGTGGAGTATGTTTCCCTGGATCAGCAGAGCCTGAACGACGCGACGGGGCTCGCGGTATTCCTGATGGCGGTCGCGCTGCTGATCCTTTTTCTGTCCGATGTGGTGCTGGCCAGGCGACAGTATATCACCGTATCCGGAAAATCCGTCCGCCCCGCCACGGTGGATCTGGGCTTCCTGCGCGTTCCGCTGACCGCCGCCGTCTTCCTTTTCACGGCTTTCGTCATCCTGCTGCCCTTTCTGACGATCCTGCTTACCTCCTTTAAGACCGACGTCGGAAAGAGCGTAACGGCGCAGGGCAATTTCACCCTGTCAAACTGGATCACGGTGTTTTCCCGTACGGAAACGTTGAACTGCCTGAAGAATTCCCTGCT
>CADBNX010000452.1 GCA_902796115.1 uncultured Eubacteriales bacterium | reverse complement strand
CTTCCATGCCGCACACCGCCCTTCCCAATCAATATGTAGTATGATAGCAAAACAAGGGCACAATTTCAAGCAGCCGAAGAAGATGTAATATAAACTTAATATTTACTCTTTTTGCAAGATTTCGGACCGGTTCTGCGTTAGATCAACGAAAGCCGTTTCACGGCAATGAAAGGATGGTTCATCATGAAAAAGTCGTTTCTGCTGCTCACGGTTCTCTGCTGTCTTCTCGTGTTCTGCACGGCATGTGCCGAAAACGCCTCGCTCACCGTCAGCGGACGCGCGGTCATTACCCTCCCCGCGGACTATGTCACCCTGAATATCGGAGTGGAAACCCAGGATAAGGACGTTGCCGCAGCCCAGCGCCGGAACACGGAGCTTGTCAACGCGGTCACGGCGGCACTGAAAGCGCTCGGTGCCGATGAAAAGGATCTGACCACCGGCAGTCTGAATGTCTATTCCTCCTGGCGGTATGAAACCGGCAGCGACGGAACGGAAAACCAGATCCAGGTCTATCATGTCAGCTGCACGCTGAACGTTACCGTCCGCAGCATGGAAGAAACCGGAAACTACATCGATACCGCGATCCTTGCCGGCGCGAACCAGCTCTACGGCCTCTCCTACGCGTCCGGTCAGGCGTCCGAAGCCTATATGACTGCGCTTGCCCGGGCATGTGAAAACGCGCATGCGAAAGCGGAGGTCATCGCCGGCGCGTGCGGCATGCAGCTGGGAAAAATCGAAAGCATCACCGCACGGGACTCCTCCGAGGCTTCCGCCGCGCGCATCACCGCCGCGAAAGCGTTGGCGGACGAAGCGGTCAGCGGTGCCGGAACCGTGATCCAGGCCGGCGACGTTACCGTGGAAGCAAGCGTCGAAATCGTCTATACCCTGAAAAAATAGGAGCGGTCAAACCGCTCCTGTTCCAACCGCGGTCATGCCGCGGTTTTTTTATTCTCCGGCAGGAAGCTCGATGCCTTCCGCCTTTGCGGCTTCCAGCAGCGTATCCAGGGCCTGTACGATTTCATCCCGGTTATGCTCCGAGATCACATTGAAGCGGAGACGCGCCTGTCCGTGCGGCACCGCCGGGAATTCCACCGACGGAACGAAGACGCCCCTGTGCCGCATCGCGTTCGAAAGCCGCTCGGCAGCGCTGTCGTCCCCGACGAGGACCGGAATCACCGCGGCCTTTCCGCCGAGGCAGATATTCAGATTTCTCTTTTTGGCTTCCTCCACGAAGCAGGCGATATTGTCGTGCAGCCGCTTCATGATCTCCGGTCTGCTGCGCAGCAGCCGCTCGGAAGTGAGCGCTGCGGCGGCAAGCGCGGGCGAAATGCCCACCGAGAATACAAAACCGGGCAGCATATACCGGAAGTACTCGATCAGGGCTTTCTTTCCGGCCAGGTATCCGCCGCAGGCGCCGAGGCCTTTTGAGAGCGTGCCCATTTTGATATCGATATCATCCGGTTCCAGCCCGAAATACTCGTCCACGCCGCCGCCCGTCTCACCGAGCACGCAGGAGGAATGCGCCTCGTCCACCATCAGGAAGCAGCCGTATTTCTTTTTCAGCCGCACGTATTCCGGAATGGGCGCGATATCACCGTCCATGCTGTATACGCCTTCCACCGCGATCAGGACCTTTCCGAATTTGTTTCTGCGGTGGCTGAGTACCCGTTCGAGTGTTTCGATGTCATTGTGCGGGAACGGCCGGCACAGCGCTTTGCTCAGTTTGCAGCCTTCCCAGACGCTGTTGTGTGCCAGGATATCGTACAGGATCAGGTCGCCCTCGCCGCAGAAATTCCCGACGCAGGTCACGTTGGTCGCGTGTCCGCTGACCAGTACCAGGCAGTCCTCCGCGTGCTTCCATTCGGCCAGTTCCTTTTCAAGCTGCTGATAGAGCGTCTTTTCCCCCGCGATCAGCCGGCTTCCGCTGGCGCTGGTTCCGTAGCGGTCGATCGCGTCCTTGGCCGCCTGTGATACCTCGGGCCTTCCGGACATACCAACATAATTATAGGAGCCGAAATTCAGCACGCGTTTTCCGTCCATCAGGGACGTATCCGTCAGCGGAGAATCATGACAGATGAAATACGGATTGTCCCCCGCTTTGCCCATCATCTCGCCGTAACGGGCCATAAACGCCTGGTACTCCGGCGCGTCCTCGAATTTTGTGATCATTCTGACTTCCTGCTGTTTTTCCGTCATCTCGATACCCCCCGTATTCCGAATCGGCTTTTCAATTCGCCGAGTGATTCAGATTCTGTGCGCGATACGCGCGAAAAGCGCTGAGCGCATAATAGCAGAGCGCCGCGTAGGCCAGGACCGTTCCGCACCAGAGCACCGTCACATGCAGTTGTGCGGGAAGCCCCCACATGCCGAAACGATCCGTAAAGAAACACAGGATCAGCCCGATCACCAGCAGCAGCTGCGCGATTTTTCCGATCCAGGCGCTGAAAACCACTTTTCCTTTTCCCAGCAGAAACAGTCCTCCCAGCACCATCAGCAGTTCCTTGGCGGCCAGCAGGATCACCAGGATCAGCGGGATGATGCCCTTGAGCACCATCAGCACCATCATCGTGATCACCATCAGCTTATCCGCCAGCGGATCCATCAGCTTTCCGAAGTCCGTAATCATACGGTATTTCCGCGCGATGTAGCCATCCGCGATATCCGTCAGGCTGGCGGCGATGTAAACCGCCAGGGCGGGAATCATCCGGCCGTTCATAAACAATACCGCAAACACGGGGATCAGCGCCAGCCGGAGCATGGTCAGCACATTCGGCACATTCAGGATGCGTCTCCGGTCGCAGTCTCTGTCCCCCATCGTCGTCTTCACCGCATCATCTCCCGCCTTTTCCGGAATGCAATAAGTGTAACAATATTCCCGGAAATTGTCAATCGGCTTGACGGAATAATTGATGATATCCGCTGCGCCGCGGTTTACAGCTCATCCGTGCATTCAGACAGGCATATGCTTGAAAGCCCACGGGTTGTGTGATATGATTCCCGTGGGAGGGGGAGAAAACATGAGCGCCTTTGCAAACAGCCTGCCGGGCGTGATCGCCATCACATTCCTGATGCTGATCATGGTATTCGTACTGCCCGCGTCCGACCGGCGCATCTGTCGGAAACTCGGTCTGAATCTTGAGGGCGGCCTCAGCCGCAATCCGAATGCCGAAAGGCTGATGCGGATACGGCACGGGATCCTGTATGCCCTTTTTGCCCTGTATCTGCTCGCAGCCGCCTATATCGTTTTCTTTTCAAGGTCGGCCGGCATGAATTACCAGGTGCATATCGCCCTGTTTCAGGACCTGAGAGAGTCGGTTCAGATCGATCTCGGTTTTCTCGGGTTCATCAAAGCCGTCTTTTCGGACGGTTTTTCCGCCGCGGTCACCCATATCAGCATCGTCAGTCCCGAGGATATTGCCCAGGTTTATATGAATACCATGCTCTTTGTTCCGATGGGCTATCTGCTGCCCTATGTTTTTTCCTGGTTCCGGGAACGGGTGCGCGTGCGTCCCGCGGCAGCCTGTTTTCTGATTTCCCTGGTCATTGAAAACCTGCAGCTCATTTTCCGCCGCGGTTTCTATGACATCGATGACCTGTTTTCCAATACCATCGGCGGCATCATCGGCCAGTTCCTGTTTCTGTCGTTCGCCTATGTCGTCACTCATCCCGCCTGGCGCAGGGAGCTGAAGCAGTACCGCACCTGGAAGAAAAACGCGAAGTCACGCACCCTGTACCCGTTCACCCGCAGAATGACGCTGTCAAGGGCTGCCCTGCAGGCAACGATGGAGGAAGACATCTGGGATTTCTATGTCATGAAGCTCGGCTTCCGCCTGATATCGCAAATCGTGCCCATGGACTGTGCCGGCACGGACATGCTGCTGCAGATGGGCAGGTTCCAGGTGGAGGTCCACTGTTCCAATTCCCAGGGGATTCTTCTGCCGCAGACCCTGACGCTTTCCGCGCGGCGGCTCCCGCCGATCATCCGAAGGCTGAACCGCAACGGAATCAAAACGGATCCTGTCTCGCAGGATCCGTATACCGGGCTGAAGCGCATCACATTCGACGGACCGGACGGAGTGACTGTCTGCATCCTCGAACGGTGAGCAGGGCGGATTTTGCCCTGAGATGCACGGACGGAAGCAGCAATGCTCATTCTTTCATCCGGCGCGCCAAAGGCAGGGACGGGCATATGCGATGCCCGTCCCCGCTGTTTTCACAGGAACAGAACGATGGTTGAATTGGGCGCGATCCGCTCAACGCTGCCCTCACCCTCCGCAAACGGAGTCGCCCAGCGGGTTACGGTATTGCCGCACAGGTTCAGCGGCAG
>CADBNX010000451.1 GCA_902796115.1 uncultured Eubacteriales bacterium | reverse complement strand
CTGCTTGCCGCGTACCGGGCCGGGATCCATACCGTGCTGCTGCCGCGTGAGAATGAAAAGGACCTGCAGGAACTGCCGGAGAAAGTTACGGGCTGGTTTGATCTTCATTTGACGGATACGGTTGACGACGTGCTCCGCACCGCTGTGCTATGCTGAAGATCGAAACTGCCGTGCTGGCACAGTCCATGAAGGAGTATACGCCGCCGACGCCGGCGCTTGCGCAGATCGCGCTGGCCGGACGGAGCAATGTGGGAAAAAGTTCCCTGATCAACTGCCTGTGTCAGAAAAAAGCACTCGCCCGGGTCGGCTCCGAGCCGGGCAAAACCAGGCTGATCAATTTCTTTTCGGTAAACGGCGCCTTTTATCTGGTCGATCTTCCCGGATACGGATACGCCAAAGCCTCAAAGGAAGAAAAAGCCCGCTGGGGCAGGATGATGGAAGGCTATTTTTCGGAGTCCGACGCCCTCAAAGGCGTGCTGCATCTGCTGGATATCCGCCATGAACCGACGGCGGACGATATTCAGATGAACCGGTACCTGCGGGAAAGACAGATCCCCTATTTCGTGATTGCCACAAAGGCGGATAAGATCAGCCGCGGCGCGCGGCTGAAGAATCTTGCCCCGATCTGCAGAGCGATGCAGGTCCAGCCCTGGCAGGTGCTGGTGTTTTCCGCGGAAAAGGGCGAGGGAAGGGAATCGATTCTGGACGCTGCGGAAAGTTTGCTCTGAAAGAGGTTGCACTGGAAACCAAATCGTTGTATAATGCGCCTGCCTGTGGGAGAGCGACTCCCCGGCAGGCTTTTGCGTATTGAAATCGGGAGGCTGAAAATATGCGGTTGATGAAGTGTCCGCGCTGTGAACTGAATTATCTCCGGGAAGGAGAAACTTACTGCTCTGTCTGCAGACGTGAAATGCGGGGCGAAGACCGCAGGGACGAGAACGAGATGTGCAGCATCTGCAACGAGCATCCGGTGATGCCGGGCAAGGAGCTGTGCGTATACTGCTATGCCGAAATGCAGCGGGGGAACAGCAGCGTAAACAACGACGCCGGAGACATATCCGTGGAAGTGGATATCGATCCCGTGAGCGAAATGGACGCGATCGAGACCGATGCCGACACCGGCATGTCGGAGAGTGAATTCCAGGAGATGGAGAACGAACTGAGCCTGGATGAAATGAGCGAGGACGAAGCGGAAAAGGACGAGGAATGCGACCGCGATGAGGACGAGTAAGCAGCGGCATGATTTATGCGATCGGTGATCTTCATCTTCCCGGAGGCATGGAAAAACCGATGGATGTTTTCGGGAAGCACTGGGAGGACCATTTTTCAAGAATCCGGGAAGACTGGACAGCGCGGGTGCGGGAGACGGACGTTGTGCTGATCCCCGGGGATATCAGCTGGGCGATGAACCTTGCGCCGGCCCTGGAAGACCTGCGCAGCATCGATTCCCTGCCCGGCAGGAAGATTCTTCTGCGGGGAAACCACGATTACTGGTGGAACAGCATCGGCAGACTTCGGGAAGCGCTTCCGCCCACGATTCGGGCTGTCCAGAACGACGCGCTGGAGACGGACGGCACGGTCTTCTGCGGATCGCGCGGATGGACCTGGGATGATATTCCCGAAAACCGCAGGATCTATGAGCGGGAACTCCTCCGGATGGAGCTGTCCCTGAAGAAAGCAAAAACGCTTGGGGGAGAGCGCCTGGTTGTCATGACCCATTTCCCGCCGCTGAACGAAGCGCATGAGGATACCCCGATGTCGGAGCTGATTGCGTCTTACGCCCCGTCCGATGTGGTGTACGGTCACCTGCACGGCGCTTCCCTCAAGAATGCGTTCAACGGAGAAAGGGCGGGCATCCGCTACCACTGCGTTTCCTGCGACGGCCTTGGTTTTCGTCTGAAGGAAATCCCGTGAATCCCGGATCCCCAAAGAACGAAAAAAAGGCGGCGGCTCAAATTTATTAAAAAATAAAGAAAATTAAGCAATTTAAAAGTAATAATTACCAAAGAATTCAGGAAGCGGTAAATCTGCTTCGGAACAAGCCTGCAGAAATGCAGGTTTTTTTGTATTTCGTGAATAGAATGCAACGAAATTATTACAATATCATTTCCCAAAGAAACACGCCTGTTGTCGGCAGGGGGTTGCAAAACCGATAAATGTGGTTTAAAATGCCACTATGTGGCGGGTTGTGGTGAGTTGTGGCAGAGAAGTGTGGTGATGGAAGATGGACGAGCATCGCGAAACCGACGCAATGCCGGAAGGCAGGGAGAACCGGGAGGGCGAGTCCGGCTTCCGGGACACACTGGATCTGGGCTTTACCGGGAAGTATACCCACGGCCTCGACGCAAAAGGAAGGCTGATCGTTCCGGTTGCGTTCCGGGATGTTCTCGGAGAGCGTTTCGCGGTATGTCCGTCTCCGGATTTTCGCAATATCGCCGTATATCCGCTGTCAAGCTGGCTGGAGAGACGCAACGAATATGTGGCGCTGTGCCGGAAGGACGCGTCGATCAGAAGGATCCTGGACCAGTTTACCAAGTACAGTTATGTGGACAGCGAAATGGACGCTCAGGGACGGCTGCTGCTTCCGCAGGCGCTGAGAAACAAAATGCTCGGCGATGCCAAGGAAGTGGATATCAACGGTTCCTATGACCATATCATCGTACAGGACAGCAGACGGGGAATTGATGAGGATACGCGTTTTCTGGAAGATTTTCCGGATGTTTACGCAGTGGTTTCCAAAGCGCAGCAGCAGCTGTAAAGGAGCTATGTTATGTCTTTGCTGACAAACACGGGACGTTACGCATCGGCAGGCGCCAATCTATCGGACGGCGTCCGCTTCGGCGTGCGTGACGAAGTGCGCGCACCGGACGGCGAGGCGGGCACGCCCTTTGCTCAGGGCTACAGGGCTGCGGTCGGAAGCGGTAAAAAAGTCCGCGTGCACGCGGCGCGGATCAGCATGAAAAGCGCTGCCGTGATTCTGGCGCTGTGCCTGATCTGCTGTCTTTCGGGTATTCTGGCGCGCGCAAGCCGGTGCACGGAACTGCGGCGGCAGATCGATTCCGTCGCGGCGGCGATAGAGGCGACGCGGACGGAAAACGAAAGCCTGAAAAAACAGGTGGAAGCGGTCCGGGACGTATCACGAATCGGCTATATCGCGGTGAATGAACTGGGAATGGTTGCGGGAAGCGATGAGAACACCGTCAGGATCGCGGTTCCGGAAACGGAAGTCCGCAGCGCGGGAAATATGCCGTCTGCATCGGCGGCCCTGTCGGCGAGCGGCAATTAACCTGAGAGGGGAAAGGAAAAACCATGCTGTTGAGTTATCTGGCGGAACAGGCGGGCAGTGAGGTGCTGGAGCGCCGCGGAGACTGCGAGGTTCTCGATCTGAATATGGATTCCAGAAAGCTTTGTCCCGGATCCCTGTTTTTCTGTATTTCCGGGGCAAAATTCGACGCGCATGAGTTTGCGCCTCAGGCGGCGAAAAACGGTGCCTGCGCGCTTGTGGTCGAGCGCTTTCTGGATCTGGAACTGCCGCAGGTCCTGGTGCGCAGCAGCCGGGAAGCCATGACCCTGATGGCACAGATTTTTTTCGGCTATCCCGCCAAAGAGCTGAAGATGCTCGGAATCACCGGCACAAAGGGAAAAACCACGACAAGCTATCTGGTGAAAGCGATCATGGAAGCGGCCGGAATGAAATGCGGCCTGATCGGAACGACCGGCAACATGATCGGCGACCGGTATCTCAAAAGCGAGTTCACCACGCCGGAACCGATCGAACTGCACCGGACGCTGCGCCAGATGGCCGATGAGGGCGTCAGGGCGGTCAGCATGGAAGTTTCGGCACATGCCCTGAAAATGCGCAGGCTGGAAGGCGTACACTTCGACGCCGGCTGCTACACCAATCTTTCCCAGGACCATCTGGACCTGTTCGGCAATATGGAAGCCTATTTCGAGTGTAAAAAATCTTTTTTTGCCCCGGAATGGATCAGCAACGCGGCGCTGAACGCCGATGAGGAGACGACAGGGCGCATCCTGCGCGGGATCCGCGTGCCGTACATGACATACGGGATCTGCGTGAACGCCGATCTTTTCGCGCGTGAAATCGAGATCACGGAAAACGGCGTTGATTTTATTCTGTCCTTCTCAAAACTGCGGGAGTATCCCGTTCACCTGAAACTGACCGGCATGTTCAATGTGTACAACGCGCTTGCGGCGGCCTCGGTCGGCATGATCATGGGCGTTGCGCCGGATGTGATCACCCGCGCGCTGGAAGGCGTGCGCGCGGTGCCGGGCAGAGCGGAAGTACTGGAAACCAATACCCCCTATAAAGTGATCCTGGATTACTCCCATTCACCGGACGCGCTGGAAAACATTCTGTCGACCGTGCGGGAGTTTACCCGCGGAAGAGTGATCTCCGTTTTCGGGTGCGGCGGAGACAGGGACAGGCTGAAGAGGCCTGTGATGGGGGAAATCAG
>CADBNX010000450.1 GCA_902796115.1 uncultured Eubacteriales bacterium | reverse complement strand
CCACAGCGCCATATCGCAGCCGGCAATCGCGTTGTTCAGCACCGGTCCGTTGCGCCAGTAGGAGGAGTTCATCATCACCTGCCAGGCGTCGTTCACCCTCAGCGCGTCCCTTCCACGCAGCAGCTGATCCATGTATTCCTCAATGGCCGTCACGACGGCCTTATGCCGCTGCGTGAACGTGGCGCAGCCCCAGCCGTACAGCCCGGGCTGGTTCGTATCGATGCGCACCAGCACCAGGTTCGCCTTGAGCGGGGCCGTCCCGACGGCGCTGACCTTTGTGACGCGGATCTCAGCCACGGTTTTCTTCCTCCCGCTCCATGTTCTTCCGGGCGTTTCCCGTCGGACTGACCGCTCTGAGCGCGGCCGCGACCGCATGCGCCATGCGCAGATGCCCCAGCGCGTTCGGATGCAGACGGTCGGTCTGCGCGTCATGGAAATACGGTCCGTATTCCGCAAGCTGCGGCATCAGCCCGGACACGCGGTACAGATCGATCACGGGCACGCTCCATAAATCCGCCGCCCGCCTTTCCGCGTTCACATAGTCCTCCAGAAACAGTCCCCGCGCGTTGGCATAGCTCTCGTCCGGCTGCACGTTCGCCGGTCCGAAGCGGGCAAAGCCGCGGTGAATGGGTGTGAGCAGCACGGTCTGCGCCATGGGCAGGCCGTGTTTGAGCGTGGAAAGCAGCAGATTGAGCCTGCCGCAGAACGTGTTTTCGTCGAACACAGGCAGCCGGCGCCTGCGAGGTGTCTCGATGCCGTTGTGATTGACGATTTCCTCCGAATACGCAAAAAAATCCCCGAGCCGCAGGCCGCTGTTGAAATCATTCGTGCCGCCGAATACGAATACCGCGTCAAGTTCCCCGCCGTGTTCGCGAATGACGCGCTGCGCCAGGGAAACCATCAGGTTCGTCTGCGCGCCGTTCACCCCGTAATTGAACGCCCGCAGGCCGAGCATGTCGGCCAGATATTCGGTATAATTGCGCTCGCTTCCCACCCCTTCGGTGATGGAATCGCCGATAAAGGCGGCCCGTTTTCCCTGCCAGGGATGCGGACATGTAAGTTTCCCTTCCATATGCTCCCCCTCCGTGCGATCACCGCTGCATCGCTGCATCTTCGTCCCGTTTCATCAGTTCCTCATAGTTTTTTTGCACAAATCCCATCTCAACCGGATAGGCCTGTGCCCAGCCTTCGGGCAGCCCGGGCAGGGCAAAACCGCCGTCCACCCGGAGTGTCTCCCCGGTGATATAGCCGGCTTCCTCCCCCAGCAGGAACGCCGCTGCCCCGGCGATATCCTCTTCCGTGCCCTGGCGGCCCAGCGGCACCATATCCGCGTAGGGATACTTCCTTTTCGTGTCGTCCTTATGGTATACGTTGACCGCGCCGGGCGCGATGCAGTTCACACGGATGCGGTACGGGGAAAGCTCCAGTGCCAGCGATTTCGCGGCGCGCTCCAGCGCGGCTTTCATGCCGCCGTAGCAGAAATCCGTCGTAGTGGGCATTTGTCCGTGAATGGACGTGATAAACAGGATGGAGCCGGGAATCCGATCGCGCACCATCCATCGGGCCGCGGCGCCCGCGCACAGGATCTGCCCGCAGAAAAGCTGCGCCGTCGCCTCACGCAGTTCCCCGGCCGTCACGTTCAGGATGCTGAACCGCGTATCCCGGGCGGCGTTGCAGACGACCGCGTCGATCCTGCCGAAATCGGCACGCACCGCGTCCGGAAGCGCCGAAGGCGCGTCGCTGTCTCCCATATCCGCCCGATAAAAACGGCAGCGCACGCCTTTTTCCGCAATTCGGTCCCGAATCCCGCCGGCCTCCTCCTCCCTGCTGCGATAGCTGAACGCGACATCCCAGCCGAGGGAAGCCATTTTCAGCGCAATTCCCATCCCGATGCCGTGCGAGCCGCCCGTGACCAGGCATACCTTTCCGTTTCCCATGCGTTCCTCCCGCCGTCCGCGCAGCAGCGCTTCCGTTTTTTCCGGTTCGTTTATTCCACCGGAAAATCAAATATCCGGTCCGGATACGGTTCATTCCTGAGCCGGTAGTGCCACCACTCCTGCTCAAACGCGCGGAAACCGCACGCTTCCATAACTTCCCGCAGCAGCTGCCTGTTCCGGTTCTGTTCCTCCGTCATTCCTTTCGCCCCGTGCCAGGCCGCCTTGCCGAAGAAGTCGAAGCAGGTGCCCATATCCAGTTCGTTTCCGTTCATATCCGTCAGGGTCAGATCCACCGCGCTTCCTCGCATATGCGGTGAATTGCGGGCAATGTAGCCTTCGTCCGTCAGCCGCTTTTTGCTGGAAAAATCCGGGTAATACACGGCTTTGGTCGATTCGTCCGGGCTGTCCGCCCAGGCAAGGAAGCTTCTGACCGCACTTTGCGGCCGGTACGCGTCAAAAATCTTGATGCGGTATCCCTTTTCCCGGAAGATCTCCGCCGCCTTCGCCAGGCTTTCGCACGCCCGTTCGGTCATAATGGCAATGTTCGCGTGATATCCTTCCGCGGGCATGCCCATGAAATTGTTGTCTCCCGCGTAGCGGATCTCCTCCGTCACATCCGCGATATAATCCCGCACATAGGCAAACCCGGCCGGGTAGGTGTACAGCCCGGTATCCGGGATCACATGTTCCTTCACTGCAAACGCCTCCGCGTCGTCTTCCGCCAGTCCCGCAAGGCAGAACATCATCAGCAGCACAGCGCCCGCAAGCGGCAGCGCCGTTTTGTTACCTGTCCGTCTGAAAAGCATATTTCACCTGAAAAGGACTGCCGAAATAGTAATAGGTAAT
>CADBNX010000449.1 GCA_902796115.1 uncultured Eubacteriales bacterium | reverse complement strand
GATCATGGTGCCGACAATTACGAACTGGCCTGGGTCGGAATGCTGCCCGGCATGAGGGAAAGCAGGCGCCTCGAGGGCGAATACATGCTGAATGAAAACGATCTGATTGCCAACCGTGTTTTTCCCGACGCTGTCGCCTATGGCGGTTGGGAAGTGGATAATCACGTTCCGCACGGCATTCTTGACTGGAAGATCATGCCGAGCGAGATCTATCCGTTCAAAGGTTTGTATTCCATCCCTTACCGCAGTTACGTATCCGCCGATATTTCCAATCTTTTCATCGGAGGGCGTGCGCTCGGCGCATCCAAGCTGGCAATGGCTTCATCCAGAATCATGGGCACCTGTGCCGTCGGAGGTCAGGCAGTCGGCACAGCCGCCGCGCTGTGCGTGAAATACGGATGCCGGCCGCACGGGGTGCTTGAACATATCGACGAACTGCAGCAAATCCTGCTGAAGGATGATTGCTATATCCCCGGTTTTTCGAATCATGACCCGAAAGACCTTGCCCGCACGGCAAGCATCACCGCCTCGTCCGGGTGTGAAAGCGCTGCGAATGTCATTGACGGCATTTCCCGGATGGATGATTCCGGAGAACATTTGTGGCGTTCCGGATCTTTCGGAAAGAGCGGCGAATGGATTTGCCTGTCATTGCCCAAAGCCGTAAACCTGTCGCAGATCAGACTCACATTCGATCCTGATCTGAATAAGGGAATCAGGCTGACCATGTCTTCCCGTTCCATCCGTTCGCAGGGTTCGGCACTTCCGCCGACACTGGTCCGGGATTATGATATCCTGCTGATGCGCCGGGGCGAAATCATCCAAACACTTTCAATAAGGAACAATTACCAAAGGCTCAGGGTGCATGAGGTTCAAACCACCTGCGATGCCGTAAAAATCATGGTTTATGCCACTCACGGAACGACGGAAGCCAGGATATTTGAAATACGGCTTTACGAATAGCACATGATTCAGCTTTACCGGAACGCGTTTTCCGAACGATCGGAAATGACCTTATACATGCAAGTCAGCGAATCCGTATCAAAACATTTTTATCAGGGTATTGCATTCTCAAAAAAGCTGTGGTATACTTACAAAGTCGCAAGTGATTGTGACATGGGGCATTAGCACAGTTGGTAGCGCGCGACATTCGCATTGTCGAGGTCAGCGGTTCGAATCCGCTATGCTCCACCAGACAAAATCCTGTCGCGTAAGCGGCAGGATTTTTACATCGCAGGTTTGATCCGACTTCATTCTGAAAAAGGGAATCCGATTATGAAAAAAATCGTATTAACAGGCGGCGGAACCGCCGGTCATGTAACTCCCCATCTCGCCATCATTCCCGCCCTCAAACAGGCGGGATATGAAATCCATTATATCGGGACCGCCGACGGAATCGAAAAAAAGATCATCACCCGCATCGACGGGATCATCTGGCATGAAGTGAAAAGCGGAAAACTGCGCCGCTACTTTGACATCAAAAACTTTTCGGATCCCTTCCGGGTGCTCGCCGGAATCCACGAAGCGAAAAAACTGATGAAAAAGCTCCGGCCTGACGTCTGCTTTTCCAAGGGCGGTTTTGTATCTGTCCCGGTCGTCATCGGCGCTCACAGTGCAAAGGTTCCGGTGCTCTGCCACGAGAGTGATCTGACACCCGGGCTTGCCAACCGGATCTGCGCCCGTTACGCGGTCAAAGTCGCGACCACATTTCCGGAATGTGCCGAAGCGCTCGGTCAAAAGGGCATTCTCACGGGGACCCCGCTCCGGCAGGAACTGTTCCGCGGCTCGAAAGAGAGAGGGCTTCAGCTGTCGGGGCTTACCGGAGATAAACCGGTGCTCCTGATGACCGGCGGCTCCCTGGGTGCGCAAAGCGTAAACCGGGTTTTGCGGGAAGCCCTGCCTGAGATCCTGAAAACGATGGACGTCATTCACCTGACGGGCAAAGGAAACCTGGATGAGAGCCTTCGCAATCTTCCCGGCTACTGCCAGTTTGAATTCCTGTCGGATGAACTTCCGGATATCATGGCCGCCTCGGATCTGGTTCTGAGCCGTGCCGGCAGCAATACCCTGTGCGAGCTCCAGGCGCTTCACAAACCGATGCTGCTTGTCCCCTACCCGCGCTCCGCCTCCCGCGGGGATCAGATCCTGAACGCGGAGAGCTATCGGAAACGCGGATTCGCGCATGTTCTGCTGCAGGAAAACCTGACGGCGGAATCTCTGGTCCGTGCGCTCTCGGAACTGTTCCGTGATAAGGACCGGCTTATACAATCCATGGTCGATGCGCCGGCCGCAGACGGCACAGAGGCAATCCTGAACCTGATCGGGCAAATCCAGCGCTGATTGTTTTCCAGACTCTTTTTGCCCGCATATTTTGGCCGGGTTTAAAAACAGCCTGATCCTCATCGGATTCAGGCTGTTTTCCATGACTGTACTCTGTTCTTTATTGCTTTGCGATCCGAACCGTAATACTGCCTTTTCCCTCGTCTTCCACGACAACAGTTCCCGCGGCATCCGCCACCGTTCCGACAGAAGCCAGCGTTTCACGGCAGATATAGGCAACCGATTCCTGCGGCAGTTCCCGGTCGATCTCGATCACGATCCGGTCCGTAATATTGCAGTTCATGGTTTTCCGTGCATCCTGGATATTGCGCACGATATCCCGGGCAATTCCCTCCTGACGAAGCGCGTCCGTAATGGTCAGATCCAGCGATACCACCGTACCGCTTTCACTCACAACATGCATCCCGGGCTTTGCGTTATATGTGATCAGAAGGATATCCTCGTCGAAGGCTTTTGTTTCCCCTCCGACCGTTACGCTGACTTTTCCGTCCCCAAGCGTGAACTTTCCGGACTGCACAGCTTTGATGATATCGGCGCGTTCCTGCGGATACTTCTTTCCGATCACCGGGAAACAGGGTTTGTAGGTTACGGTGGCGATACTGTCCGCGTCGGACAGCAGCTCCAGCTTCTTTACATTCAGTTCTTCCCTGATGATATCCGCAAAGGAAGCGATGATCTCCGCGCTTTCCGTGTCATTCATCGCTACCTGCATCAGACTGAGCGGCTGCCGGTTTTTCACCTTTTCCTTCTCCCGGATGGAACGGGTCAGCCGGATCACACGGCGCACCGTATCCACATCCCGGATCAGCCCCTCATCGGCATACCGCTCGGGGATCACCGGCCAGGAAGCAAGATGTACGGATTCTTCGCCGGTCAGATTGCGGTACAGTTTCTCACTCAGGATCGGAGCAACCGGAGCAAAAATGCGCAGGGTGTTCACCAATATGTAATACAGGGTATCATAAGCGGCCTTCTTGTCTTCGGTCATCCCGCTTCCCCAGAAACGGCGGCGTGAACGGCGGATATACCAGTTTGTAAGCCCATCCATCAGGCTGATCAGAGGCGAAACATATCCGTCTACCTGATACGCATCCATCGCTTCCCGGATCGTTTTTTCCGTCTGCTGCAGCTTGGCCAGGATCCATCGGTCAAGCTGGTTCTTTGATACAGGTTCACATACCGTATCCGGATGATAACCGTCCACATTCGCGTAAGAGATGTAGAAATTGACCGCGTTCCACAGCGGAGCCACCAGCTGCTGATACACATCCTTCAAACCGTCGTCGTCAAATTTCAGATCGCCCATCAGCATGGCATTGCTCTGATAAAGATACAGCCGGAACGCATCGGTTCCCATCCCGCGCATCAGCACCATGGGATCCGTGTAATTCTTGCTGGATTTTGAAAGTTTCTTTCCGTCCTTCGCAAGCAGGGTGCCGTGTACGATGCAATTCTTGAATGCAGGTCTGCCGAACAGTGCTACCGCCATCACATGCATGTAATAGAACCAGCAGCGGATCTGCCCCGTATACTCCACAATGAAATCACACGGGAAGTGCGTTTCGAACCAATCCTTGTTCTCGAAAGGATAATGCTTCTGCGCGTAGGTAACGCTTCCGCTTTCAAACCAGCAGTCCAGAACTTCCTGTACCCGTTTCATGGTTCCGCCGCAGGAGCAGGGGAACGTTACCTGATCCATGTACTGCCGGTGCAGGTCCGTCAGTTCGATCCCGCTTGCCTCCTTGATCTCCGCGATGCTGCCAAGCACTTTTCGCTGATGGCAGCAATCGCATTCCCAGATCGGAATCGGCGTGCTCCAGTAACGGTTCCGGGAGATGTTCCAGTCACGGGCGTTCTCCAGCCAGTTCCCGAACCGTCCGTGCTTCACCGTTTCAGGGACCCAGTTGATTTTTTCGTTCTGCTCGATCAGCTGCGGCTTGATTTTCTCGATATTGAAATACCACGCGCTCATTGCTTTGTAAATGAGCGGATTCTTGCAGCGCCAGCAATGCGGGTAATTGTGCACCATGGTTCCGTCCGCAACTGCTTTGCCGTTCGCGTACAGGTACCGGATAATGATCGGATTCATTTCAATCACGTTCCGGGTCCTGCTGTCCTCATAAAAGTCCGTGATTTCCTCGGTGAATCTTCCCTTCGCGTCCACGGGGTTCACTTTATCGGTCGGGATCCCGTTTTTCCGGCAAGTCCAGTAGTCATCCTCACCGAAGGCAGGCGCG
Source organism: uncultured Eubacteriales bacterium (assembly GCA_902796115.1). Taxonomy (GTDB): domain Bacteria; phylum Bacillota; class Clostridia; order Christensenellales; family Aristaeellaceae; genus RUG756. Next base: position 6,810 of record CADBNX010000449.1, on the reverse strand, counting down.
ATATGGACGATGCCGACGCCTTCCGCTGCGTCAACATAATCGGCTGCGATGATCCGGAACGCGCCTTCTTTCCGCATACCGCTGAAATACGGCAGAAGCGGCGTATAAAGCTTTCCGGTCAGCTCCTTTCCGCTCACCCGGCGCAAAACCTGCGGCTGTTCTCCGAAAATCGTTTTGAAACTCGCAAGCGTGTTCTCACAGGCGACATAAATCTCATCACCTGTGTCCACATAAGCATAAGTCAGCGCCTCATTCACCGCCAGGGCAAGGTTGGACGGCAGGGTCCAGGGAGTCGTCGTCCAGGCAAGGTAATAGACCGGTTTCCCGCTCATTTCAGGCTCAGTCTCGGAGCGGAATTTCGCGATGATCCAGCGATCCTGCCGCGGACGTGTGGAATCCGATTCGCGGGTGTCCGAAATGGAAAGGCTGGTCTCACAGTGCATGCAGTACGGTGTGACCCTGTAGCCCGAATAAATCAGTCCCTTGTCGTAACAGGTCTTGAAAGCCCACATGACACTTTCCATAAATGAAGGCGTCATGGTTTTATAAGCATTGTCATAATCGACCCAGCGTGCCATTTCCTCAATGTATTCACGCCATGCTTCGTTGTTGCTGGAAACGATCGTGCGGCACTCGTTATTGAAAGCGGTGATACCCACATGCATATTCTTCAGATGAGGATGTGCTTTGGCTTCTTTCTCCGCTTCTGCCACCGCGTTATGCCATTTTTCGTTGATTCTGCCGTTGGAAGCAGCCACCTCATCCGCGGTCGGAAGGTCTGTCGAACGTTCAATGATGCTTTTATCCGCAATCTCAAGCAGTTTTTCAGCCTGGTTTTCGATCGGCAGCCCGTGACAGTCCCATCCCCATACCCGCGGTACGGAATTTCCCCGCATCGTCCAGTATCGGGCGATCATATCCTTGATAAAACTGACAAGCACGGTCCCGTGATGCGGTTTGCCCGTCGGGAAGGGAGGTCCGTCGTAAAACACGACTTCGCCTTTTTTGTTCTTCAGGGATTTTTCAAAAGTCTGATCCTGTTTCCAGTATGCCAGCACTTCTTCCTGTATGGATGAAAGATTGGGTTTTCCGTCCAGTTCCGTGTATTTCAAGACCGCTTCCTCCTACTCGAATCGCATTCCGTGACCGTGAAATTATACTATATCGACATATGAAAAGCAACTTTTTTCGCCTTATTCGTATTTTGCCCTTTCACCGCCGATGTACGGCAAACGGGACCATGCCATCACCAGATTCGCAAAACCGATCCGCTTCACTTCCTTCATTCGAAGCGGAACAGCGACAGGCCGCAGATGCATGCCGATCAGTGTATCTCCGATATCCAAGCCGGCGTCAGCCTGTATGTGCGCAGCCAGGCAGGGTTCCTCCAGCATTTTCCATGCCGCGGCAGGCACACTTCCTCCCGCTTTGGGCTGCGGCACCGCTCTCACGAGCGTATATCCGCTTGTTTTTGCTTCTTTCTTCGGCATAACCAGACTGCGGTTCAGATGCTCGCAGCACTGAAAACACGGCACCAGCCGGTATTCTTCACAGAAGCGGATCACGGTTTTCGCAACAAGCGTGCCGATTTCCGGGCTGCTTTCCTTTCCGATCTGAGCACCGCAGATCTCGCTGGTGGAACAGCCGACAACAAGCTGGCTGCCCGCTTCCAGCTCTGCCTTTTCAAACAGATACCGCATCGCCGCGGTCAAATCAGCGCTGATTTTTTCAGGATCGATTTCCGACATGTTCTTTCGCCTCCCCAAACAGATACATACCGACAGCTGCGGCGACAGCAAGATTCAGGGAATCCACTTCCCTGCTCTGCTCTATGTATACCGGCCGGCCGATGTGCGCAAACTCCTTCGGAAGTCCACTGCCCTCATTCCCGAATATCAGTGAGTACGCTTCGCCTGTAAATGAAGCGGCAGCTTCAGACGCGGGCCCGGCAGCATCCAGCATGAACGGAAAGTATTCTCTGTGCTTCTGTGTGTCAGCGTAATCGGAAAAGGCATCAAACTCGCTCAAACGCAGAGAGAACGCCGCCCCCATACTTGCCCGGATCACATGCGGATCAAAAACATCCGCGCATGGACGGATCAGTATTACGTCGCGGTACCCGAAAGCAAGAGCGGTGCGCAGGATCGTTCCCAGGTTTCCGCTGTCCGAAATATGGTGCAAAACGACATGCTTCCTGTCGGCCGGCATCGTGAAATGCTTTTCAACCACGGCAGCTGCATAACAGTTTTCCTTTTGCGATATACTGCGCAAAACCCTGTCAGCTGCCTCGACGCGGATTCTGCGTTCTCCGCACAATGCATGAATCTTTTCCGCGATCTCACCCTTTGCCTGTTCGCTGAGCAGTACCCTTCTCACCCATTCCGGATGCTTCAGCAATGCCTCCATTGTCGGAAAATAGCCGGGCGCATAGGTATAATCCGCTTTTCGGCTGTATTTTTCAAGTTCCGGCATGATTTTCCTCTTCCTTCTTTTCTGCTTCACACTCCAGTTCGATCATTGCCCTGAGCAGTGCCGCGGCGGTTCTTTTTCCCTCACTGCCTACCTGAACCATCGGCCCGACGCAGGAGGGACAGCCGTCGCGGCAGCGGCAGCCGAGCACCAGATCGAGGCAGCGCTCCAGCAGGGTTTTGCGCATGCGAAACGCTTTTTCCGCCAGTCCGATCCCTCCGGGACTGCAGTCATACAGAATCAGCGCAGGCGTGTCCGTAAAGGGACATTTGACCTGGTATACCACGGCGATATCATTTCCGGCACACATCAGATAAAAGGGAGCGATGATCCGCAGCAGATTGGCGATCCCGAGCATCCCGCCCTGAAGGGCATCCCTGGAATAAGATGCCGTCAGTTTCTCCGGCAGTTTCAGCCACATGGCGGCGGTGTGCATATCTGTTTCCGGCAATCGGACAGGTCCGAAACCGACGTTTTCTCCGTTGTCAAAGCGCATCTTTTTGAATACCTTCACAAGGGCTGTGACCTTGATCTCACCGTATGCCGCAAAATCGGTTTCCCGGTCAATATCAAGCAGGCTGAGCGAAACATTCAGATCCGCATCCGTGTAATAATCGGACTCTACTTTTCTGACAAACGCTTTACAGGCATCAAAATCCAGTTTTTCAACCTGATATGTTGCTCCTTCATGCATATAGATCGCGTTCTCATGCAGCAGCATCGGAACCGTAAAACGATCCATTTCCCCGATGATCCGCGGCGATCCCGTCCTGGTGATATCCATAATGGTGAAATTCTCGGTCATCACAGTGCGCAGACCGATTTCACTCGCGGGAAAATCCTCATTCATCCAGTGCCAGGTATCTCCTACATGGCGCAGGATCTCCGCTTCCTCCAGATAAGAAAGCATTTCATCGATTCCCTCGGCATTTCCGAATTCTTCCCCATCCTTGAACGGAAGCTCATAGGCCGCGCATTTGACATGGTTGAGCAGGATATAAATATTGTCCGGATTGATCAGTGCATGCTCCGGGTTCTGTGCAAAGAAGTAATCGGGATGGGATATGATAAACTGATCAAGAGGGGCTGAAGACGCAACCAGAAAGGTGGCGGATATGCCCATTCTTCTTCCGGCCCGTCCGGACTGCTGCCATGTGCTTGCGATCGTGCCCGGATATCCGCACAGAACGCAGGCTTCCAGTGATCCGATATCGATGCCGAGCTCAAGCGCATTTGTGGAAACGACCGCCTGTATGCTTCCGTTTCTCAGTCCTTCTTCAATCTGTCTTCGTTCCGAGGGAAGATACCCGCTGCGGTATCCGTGCACTTTCCGGGTGCCTCCGACGGGATCTGCCGTCAGTTCCTTCAGCTGACGGGTCAGTACTTCTACCTGCAGGCGGCTCCGTCCGAATACAATTGTCTGTATTCCGTTCCGCACCAGCATCGAAGAGATTTTTCTGGTTTCACCCAAAACGCTTTTTCTGATGCCAAGCTGTTCGTTCACGACGGGAGGATTGTAAAAAATCACATGCTTTTCTCCCATCGGCGCACCGTTGTCATCGATCAGCTCCACCTGTCTGCCGATCAGATTTTCTGCCAGTTCCTTGGGATTGTCAATCGTCGCGCTGCACAGAATGAACTGCGGATTGCTGCCGTAAAAGCGGCAGAGACGCATGAGACGCCGAAGCACATTGGCCAGGTTGCTGCCAAATACGCCGCGATAGGAATGAATCTCATCAATCACAATAAACTGCAGGTTTTCAAACAGCTTCACCCATTTTGTATGATGAGGCAGGATATTGCTGTGCAGCATATCCGGATTGGTCACTACCACATGTCCTGCTTCACGCACTGCTTTCCTTGCCGTTCCCGGTGTATCACCGTCGTAGGTAAATGTCTTGATGTTTTCGCCGGTCAGCCCGATCAGTTCGTACAGTTCCTGAACCTGGTCGGCCGAAAGCGCTTTTGTCGGAAAGAGATAAAGCGCCCTGGCGTCCGGATTGTGCAGGATCCTGTTGAGTACCGGAAGGTTGTAGCACAGCGTTTTTCCGGATGCGGTCGGCGTAACAACAACAAAATCCCGCTTCTCCTCCGCCAGGCTGAACGCTTTTGCCTGATGGATATACAGTCTCCCGATCCCGTGCCGGCCCAGTGCTTCCGCAAGCCTCGGATCCGTTCCCCGCGGGAACGGTGCGTACCGGGCCTCACGCGCGGGCAGTACCTGCCAACGCGTCACACAGTTCATAAACTCGCGGTTATCCTTCAGTTGTTCAAGCAGCTGCGACAGATTCAAAACTACTCTTTCCCTTCATATTTACGGCAGAGGGTGTATTTGGAGATGGCGGTCTGAACCGCTTCCGGACAGGCGAAAGACAGCACTTCGGCAATATACGGCGGCAATATGCGGTTGTATTTCACTTCCAGAATCATTTCTTCATGCTCCAGGACCGGTACCGTAGCAAGATGCGGATTAAAGATATCCGTTGATCTCAACCCCGATCTGAGATTCTTGTCAAACGTGATTCTGACCTCCTCAGCCGGATGCAGAAATGCCTCGCGGTCATAATCGACAATCACGACCGGATGAAGCAGATTCAATTTCATTTCGCGGAAAATCTCTCTCAGAAGACCGGAAGCGGTAAACTCCAGTCCTGTCGGATCCCCCGTTATCAGCTGATCCGCAAGATCGCGTGAGATCTGAACACTGCGTTTTGAAATAAGTGATCCGACTTTGGTCTTGCATTCCATGAAAATTTCGCGGTCGGAACAGTTGTAGATCCGCATTCTGTATTTATCACGGTCTTTGACGCCGTTGATTTTATCAAATAAAGCGTTGTCAAATACAGTGTCAAAATAGAGCGAGCGAATAAAATACTCGCCTTTGTTCCCCGCGTGGGAATCCCGTTTCAGGACGGCACTCAGCGTACGGCTCAGCACTTCATACTGACTGCGGGAAATAAAATATTTCAATTCATGTCGCAGCGGCAGAGCCATTATGCGCCTGCTTCCGTCTGACAGGCAACCAGGGTCGCGTCGTGCACACCTTCGATATCCAGCATGCTGCCTACCAGATCACTTTTATGATCGATCCGCACTTCTACGGTCATTTCCGTTCCGTTGCGGCTTTCAGTTTTGGAACGGATACGGTAAAAGCGAACGGTATTGCGCAGTTCGCTCTCTATATCCCGCTCCGCTTCCCTGTCATAATGCAGCACCAGCAGATAGCTGTTCGGATTGCGGAATCTGATATAGGAAAGCGCGAGCATGATCAGGGAGATACAGACGACCACGACAAGCGCGATCAGGTACTGACCCGCGCCGAGCAGGATTCCCATGGTGATTGCCCAGAACATATACGCCGTATCCAGCGGATCCTTGACCGCCGTACGGAAACGCACGATCGACAGCGCTCCTACCATTCCCATGGACAGAGCAACATTGGATCCGATCGCCATTACGACCGGTGCGGTAACCAGCGTAAGCAGAATCAGCGTCAAAGAGAAGGTCGGGCTGTAAAGCACACCGTGATAGGTCTTTTTATATACGAGGGAAATCAGCACCCCGAACAAAAGACCGGCAAGCAAAGCGAGTGCCACATTGAGCGGTGTGAAATTGGAAAGCTGCCCGGCCCACCAGTCCGAGAGGGACGAGGATACGATTTCGCCTTTTGACAAGTTGCCCGTGATTGTTTCCATGATACAATGCTCCTTTCAGTTTTCTGAACTATACCTGCGGTTTTTCCGGTTCCGGTCCGCCGAAGTAATACTCCATCTGCGTATCACTGAGTCCAAACTGCTTCTGAAACAGCGTATATACATAATACGGACGCAGCACCATGGTTTCGTTTCTCATTCTGCGGACACGCTCCCGCCAGTATCGCATGGCTCCGTCTGCGGAAAGCGGCGAATCGGAATTGATGGTTTTGTCATTGAATTCTGCCCATCGTTCAAAATGGATCCGCATTTCCGGTTCGATGATCTGAACGCATTCATCCAGTTCCTGCTGCATGATTTCTGCGGTCAGGCTCTGATAAATCCTGCCGATTTTTGAATAAAACAGTTCCCGGTACTCATCCACTTCCAGAATCTTCTTGAAAATCACATTGTTGATTTTCTGCTGTCCCATGCCTTCATCCTTCATGTAGGACATCGGCGAATCGAAGTAGGAGCGGAACAGGCCGTAATCCAGGTCAAAAATCAGGCATTCCCATCTGCTTCCTTCCGTTGGCAGTCTGTAAAACAGGATATTGCCGGGGTCGGAATCGCCGAAGAACATCTTGATGGCAAACCAGTCCAGATAGCTTTCTATATCGATATTCTGATCCAGATAGGCACGGTCTTC
>CADBNX010000448.1 GCA_902796115.1 uncultured Eubacteriales bacterium | reverse complement strand
TCGTTGCGGGCACGGTACTTCGGGCCGTATTCCCGGAACAGCTTCTCCACGACGGGGTGCTTGTTGTCCTTCGTGCGCTCCCGGTAATCCGCTTTGTTCTCGTCGTCCTTCTTCGCTTCTTTGATGTCGTAAAGATAGCTCATCATGATACGGCGGGCATGCAGCTTTTCGGGGGTGTCATTGGTGAAGGTCTGCTTCACGATCTGCTGTTTTTCGTTGTTGAACTCTTTTTCGACTTCGACGGTCTTGTCGTAAGTGCGAATGGCCAGCGTAATCATTTTATCCGCGATGCCGCGAATTTCCTTCGCTCTCGCTTCGGTGGTTTCGATGCGGCCGTACCAGAGCAGGTTTGTGGTCAGGTTGCGAAGCATCGCTTTGCGCTGACTCGCGGTACGTCCCAGCTTGCGCTCAGTTGCCATGGGGATTTCCTCCTATCACTCTTCGGTGGGACGCAGGCCCAGACCCAGATTCTGGAGCTTGAGTTCCACTTCTTCCAGGCTCTTTTTGCCCAGATTGCGAACCTTCATCATGTCCTCCTGGTTGCGTTGCACCAGTTCGGCTACCGTATTGATGCCGGCACGCTTCAAGCAGTTATACGCACGGACGGAGAGGTCCAGATCTTCGATGGTCATCTCCATCACTTTGTCTTTTTTGTCATCGGGAATCTCGATACCGCCCGGCGGGGGGAGCGCCTGCTCATCCAGGCTGGTGAACAGCGTCAGCTGTTCGGTCAGGATGCGCGCCGCCTGCGAGATGGCTTCGTCCGGCATGACGCTGCCGTCCGTCCATACTTCCAGGGTGAGCTTGTCGTAGTCCGTCGCCTGACCCACGCGGGTATCCTCAATTTCATAGTTTACCTTGCGGATGGGCGTATAGATGGAATCGATCGGAATGGTCCCGATGGGCATCGAAGGAGTTTTGTTTTTGTCGGAAGACACATAGCCGCGTCCCTGATCCAGCGTCATCTGGATATGCAGCTGAGCGCCCTGGGCAAGCGTCGCGATGTGAAGATCCTCGTTGATGATTTCCACCTCGTCATCCGCCTTGATATCCGCCGCTTTGACTTCGCAGGGACCGATGGCGTTGATTTCGACCTTCTTGACCGTTTCGCCTTCCGCGTCGTTATAAAGCTTCACGGAAAGGTTTTTCAGGTTCAGGATGATTTCCGTCACGTCTTCCTTGACGCCGGGAATGGTGGAAAACTCATGCTGGATCCCGTCGATCTGCACACTGGTGACCGCGGCGCCCGGCAGGGAATTGATCAGCACCCTGCGCAGCGCGTTTCCCAGCGTATGACCGAAACCGCGCTCAAGAGGCTCGACGACAAAGCAGCCGTAGGTGCTGTCTTCCGAGAGCTTGGTGCATTCGATATGCGCTTTTTGGATTTCCTGGATCACGTTTCTTTATCCTCCTATCGGACTCCGTGGTGAATCGTAAATCCTGTTCAGCGGAATCATTAACGGGAGTAGAATTCGACGATCATGTTCTCCTGAACCGTCAGGTCGATATCTTCTCTGGAAGGATAGGCCGTGACCGTGCCGGTCAGGTTCTGCGCATCGAAGGTGAGCCACTTGGGGGTGATCACGCCGGTGCCTTCCCGCAGGCTCTTGAAGATCTCCATTTCGGCGGAACGCTGACGCAGGGTGATCACATCGCCGACGGAAACGGAATAGGAGGGGATGTCCACCTTTTCGCCGTTCACGCGGATATGTCCGTGGGTGACGATCTGGCGCGCCATGCGGCGGGTCTTGGCCAGGCCCAGACGGAAGACCACGTTGTCCAGGCGCTGCTCCAGCAGACGGAGCATGTTTTCACCGGTCGGGCCGTCCATCTTGGAGGCGTTTTCAAACACCTTGCGGAACTGACGCTCGAGCACGCCGTATACGAACTTTACCTTCTGCTTTTCCTGCAGCTGGGTGCCGTATTCGGAAACCTTGCGGCGGCGATTTCCGCCGGGGTTGCGTTTGGTTACTTTTTTACCGTATCCCATCACGGTCGGAGAGATGCCGAAAGCACGGCATTTCTTTGCGACCGGCTGTTTATTGATAGCCATTGAAAAGTCCTCCTTCAATTACACGCGGCGGCGTTTGGGCGGACGGCATCCGTTGTGGGGGATGGGGGTCACGTCCTTGATCATCGTCACATCCAGACCCGCGGTCTGCAGTGCGCGGATGGCAGCCTCACGGCCGGAGCCGGGGCCCTTCACCAGCACATCCACGGAATGCAGGCCGAATTCCTGACTGGCCCTGGCCGCGGTTTCCGCTGCCATCTGTGCCGCAAAGGGCGTGGATTTCTTGTTTCCGCGGAAACCCATGCCGCCGGCGCTGGCCCAGGAAAGCGCGTTGCCGCTGACATCCGTGATGGTCACGATGGTATTGTTGAAAGAAGAGCGGATATGTACAACGCCATGTTCAACCAGTTTTCTTTCACGGCGCTTTCGCGATACCTTCTTAAGTGTTTTCTTGGGTGCCATGATTATCCCTCCGAACCCCGATAGGGGCTGATGTGCGGCTGACAGGCCGCTTTGATTTCCGGCGCGCTGCGCGGCCGGAAAGGAATGAGATTACTTCTTCTTATTGGCCTGCGTACGCTTGGGGCCTTTGCGGGTGCGCGCGTTGTTCTTGGTGTTCTGACCGCGTACCGGAAGATTGCGGCGATGACGGATGCCGCGGTAGCTGCTGATTTCCACCAGACGCTTGATGTTGAGCGATACTTCACGGCGAAGGTCGCCTTCCACCTTCAGGTGATGCTCGATGTATTCACGCAGCTTGCTAATCTCATTCTCTGAGAGATCCTTAACCCGCGTATCGGGATTAATCTCGGTTTCCGCGAGGATCTGCCTGGAAACGGTGGGTCCGATCCCATAGATATACCGCAAACCGGCCTCGACGCGCTTTTCTCTGGGCAGATCAACGCCCGCTATACGTGCCATGTGTTGGTTACACCTCCAAATTCAGTCGGACGGTTCCGGGAGCTTTTCCGCGGCGTAGATAACGCGGAGAAGCGCTTTGGAACGGTTCCAGAAGGCAGGTACCTTTCATACATGCCTTTTTCCGCCGGAGTAAAGCTCTGGCGGAATGTTGATGATGCTTTTTATATGAACGTTTTCCTTTGGTCCCAAGGGGGAGCCTTGGGCAGCCGCCCGCCGGAAACAGTCATAACAAAAGAACGGGGAAACGCGATCAGCCCTGGCGCTGCTTATGCTTCGGATTTTCGCAAATGACCATGACGCGGCCCTTGCGCTTGATAACCTTGCATTTTTCGCAGATGGGCTTTACAGAAGGACGAACTTTCATTTGATACACTCCTTTGATTCCGGACATTGCTCATTTCCGGTGATTCTTGCCCGGAAGGCGGGTCAACCTTCCGTGTGCGGCATGCCGCAGAAAACAGACAGATGTCTGATTCTCAGTTTTTGCTGCGCCAGGTGATGCGCCCGCGCGTCAGGTCATACGGTGACAGCTCGATGGTTACCTTATCGCCGGGATAGATCCGGATGAAGTTCATCCGCATTTTCCCGCTGATATGAGCCATGATTCGGTGGCCGTTGGGCAGCTCCACCTGAAACATTGCGTTGGGCAGCGCCTCAACCACTTTGCCTTCCATTTCGATTACGTCAACCTTGGACAATCGAGCAATCCCTCCCTGTTTGCCTGGCCCGCCTCTTCCGCGGCTTTCCGGAGCGGAAGAAGCACTTTCCGGATGTCCGAATCCTTCAGACATCCCTGTTTGTACAGATGCAAAATTTCGTCACAGCTTACCGGGAGCGCGCGCAAATGCTTCCGACGCTTTTTCTTCATACGGGAAAGCCTGCGTGTGTCGCCGTCCGAGACCATGACAAAATCAGCGTCCAACGATAATAATACCACAAAGTATCTGCCTTTGTCACGCCCTTTTTGTGAAATTACGGCTTTTCCTTCAAAAATTTCCGGTTTCATGCGAAATAATGCTCCGTTTTTGTGAACTTTGTTCAAATATTGGGCGGTTCAGACGGGAAATAAGGAGAATTTTGACGCTTCGCCGCGAAATTCAAGAAACTGTTTTACAGACCGAGCGCCGCGCGCACCAGGCGGTGGTTCTCTTCCACACTGCGGCCCAGGCAGTCGATATCCCGCACGAGGCCCTTCGAACGGTAGAAATCCACCAGCGGGGCGGTCTGCGCGTGATACACGCTGAGCCGGTTGCGGATGGTTTCCGGGGTGTCGTCCTTACGCTGGATCAGCTTCGCGCCGCATTTCGCGCAGGTATCCTTTCCTTCCAGTGATGAAATGTGGTAGGTGCCGCCGCAGTCCGGGCACACCCTGCGCCCGCACAGGCGTGCGACGATTTTTTCATCCGGCAGGATAAAATTGAGCACGGCGTCGATCGGGGCAAACGTTTCCAGGCACTCCGCCTGGGGCACGGTGCGGGGAAAACCGTCCAGGATATACCCCGCGGCACAGTCCGCTTCCTGCAGCCGCTCCCGTACGATGGCGATGACCACCTCATCCGGCACCAGTTCTCCCCGGTCGATGAAGGATTTGGCCTTCAGGCCCGTCGGGGTTTCCGCACGGATGGCTTTGCGCAGGATTTC
>CADBNX010000447.1 GCA_902796115.1 uncultured Eubacteriales bacterium | reverse complement strand
GGGCGCTCACCTCTGCCCACATGAGCCTTCATTCGGAAAGCCAGGACGAGATTCGCAGGCGAATCCCGAAACTGTTTTCCTCATTCGGGGCTCATGCCATCATCAACGGCAAAGCCGCTGATGATGGATTCAAGCAGGGGGAATCCCCCCCTGCACCCCTCATACAGGGTTTTCCTGCAGCAAGACCGAGCAGAAACTCCTGTCCGCGGTTTCGCGTTTTCATCGATTGACATCAAACCGCAAAAAAGGTAAAATATTTACCGCATTTTTTGATGGAGGTTTTTCAGACATGATCGTCGCAAAGTTCGGCGGTACCTCTCTTGCCGACAGCAGTCAGTTCCGGAAAGTCCGGGAAATCGTCCTTTCCGACAGAAGACGCAGATTTGTCATTCCCAGCGCACCCGGCAAGCGTTCTTCCGGAGACGAAAAAATCACGGACCTGCTGATTTCGGTAAGCCGTCTTGCCGCCGCAAATGAGCCATTCGGCGCGCTTCTTGAGCGTATTTTTTCCCGTTTTCGTTCGATCGCGGACGAACTGGGCATTTCCGTTTCGCTTGATGAGGAGTTCGCGCAGATCGAAAAGCGGATCCGCGCGCACGCGGAAGACGCGTACATCGTCAGCCGCGGGGAATACCTGAACGGAAAACTGCTTTCGGCTTATCTCGGTTATGATTTTCTGGACGCGGCGGAACTGGTTGTGTTTTCACCTGACGGTGCGCTGCAGGAGGAAGAAACCTACGCCCGTATCGCGCAGGCGCTCAAAGCCCGCGACACCGCGGTCATCCCCGGTTTTTACGGCGCGGACGAAAACGGTGTGATCCATACCTTTTCACGGGGCGGAAGCGATATCTCAGGCGCCCTGGTGGCGCATGCCGTCAACGCAGACCTGTATGAAAACTGGACGGATGTCACGGGGTTCAGAATGGCAGACCCGCGGATCGTTCAGGACGCCATGTTCATCGATTCCCTCACCTACCGTGAACTGCGCGAGCTCAGCTACATGGGAGCGACCGTGCTGCATGAAGACGCCGTGTTTCCCGTACACAAATCCGGGATCCCGACCAATATCCGCAACACGAACAATCCCAAGCATCCGGGCACGATGATCACCGCCTCCGCCGGCATCGAGAACGTGCACCATACCATTACCGGCATCGCCGGCCAGAAGGGTTTCACGATCATCCATATCGAAAAAGACATGATGAACAGTGAGCTAGGCTTCGGCAGACGTGTGCTGCAGGCTTTTGAAGAGCACGGGGTCAGCTTCGAGCATCTTCCGACCGGGATCGATACCATGAGCGTAGTCGTGCGCGACAGGGAGCTGAAGCCGCATCAGGAAGAAATCGTTGCAAGGATCATCGAGCTGGTTCAGCCGGATCAGATCACCGTGGAGGAACACCTGGCGCTGATCGCGACGGTCGGCCGCGGCATGGTACGGGTATTCGGCACAGCCGCCCGGCTGTTCACGGCCATTTCCACGCGCGGCATCTCCATCCGGACCATTGATCAGGGATCCAGCGAGCTGTCCATCATCGTCGGAGTGGACGAGAGCGATTTTGAAAACGCCGTTCAGGCGATTTACGATACTTTTGTAAGGATTTGATTTTCGGGAGGATATTATGGATTTTTCAGGCCAGAAAGTACTCGCGTTTATTGAGGAAGACAATACCCAGCGCACATATTTTCGCGTTCGTCCCCTGCTGACTACGCAGGGCACGATTCCGGACCGGATAAAATCGGAATTTCCGGATGAAGGCTACATCCGGATCGTACCGGATAAAAACGAACAGCATACTTTCAAAGAACGCATGAAATCCCTCGGACAGCTCTGCATGCTGAATCTGGCGGAGTTTCCGGCGGAAGCGAAAAAAATCCGCCCCAACAAAAACTATTCCCCGGAGAAACAGGAAGTCAACCAGTTTATCATCTATTCCGATGCAGTCCAGTCGCTTCCGGAAACACTGTTTTATCAGATCGTCAATGCCGACGGCATTCAGAGTGCCCTGACGGAATTTGTCTATATCCGGGACGGCGCGAATATTCTCGGGCCCTACCGGAAGGACGGCTCTCCCCTGATGCAGGAAGCGCTCAGACTGCCGCCCGATTCCTGCAAGCTTTTTAACGTGGTGCTGCCGGACGGCCGTTCCCTGCTGGTATACTGCAGCGCGGCAGAAGAGAAGGCAGCGGATGGTGATGCCGCTCCCGAGCCCGCAGCGGCACCGTCCGCCTCCGCGGCACAGGCAGAGACAGCTGCTCCGCTTGCGGAATCCGTACCCGAGCCCGAACCGGCCGCCGCCCTGGAAACATCTCCCGCCGCCGCGCCCGCGCCGGAGAATGCCCGGGATATTATCGAAACCATCAATGATTCCCTGCAGATCACCGGCACATCCATCAAATCCGCTCCGAACGGATTCAGCCAGACTGCCGTGCAGGCATCCGTCCGCACCATCAACGGCACCAGGCTTTATGCGGTCTCGCAGGATCGTTCCGTCACCCGTCAGACCAGGAATACGCTGGCGGAAGCCGTGGAGCGGCAGCGCATCAACCGCTTTGAAAGCCGCTCCGAAGCGCCGGGCGCCAGTATCACGGAAACATCCCGGATGGATAATGTGGAAAACCCGGTCGAGTACTTCCGTTCCGCGCTTCAGCAGGCATGGAACGCGCCGTCTGCCCGGGGGCAGATCATCGACTGCCTGCTGAATCGTCCCGAAATCAAATCTTCCCTCTCAAAAGCGCTCTGCGGCGGCAAGGACAGCCTGTCCGTACAGGCGCTGCAGCTCCATCTGCAGGATCTGGAAGCGGAACGCCTGATGCTGATCATGCAGCTTGACGACGCAAAGAGCGCTTCCGCCTCTTACCGCGATTCCGTACGCGGTGATCTGCTCCGGGACAGCCAGGGCACACTTGCGAAGCTTGAAAAAGAGATCGCGGAAAAGAAACAGGCGCTCGACGCCATCCGCGCGGATCAGGCGGCTCTCATGCGGGAGCAGCAGGATCTGCTCGCGCAGGTCAATTCCCTCTCGCCTTCTCTGCCCCATCTCCGCGCGCCCGCCGGACAGCCTGCCGGAAAAGAAAAACTGACCGGGCAGACCGCGCATTCCCTGCAGCAGCGCGGATTCCTCTGTGACGGAGACGAAGCGTTCGTTCTGCTCCTCACACTCGCGCTTTCCATGGAGGAAGGCGCCTGCCGCATGGTTTCAGACACATTGTCCGATTCCTTCGCGGCGGTGAAAGCGTTTGCGGATGCGATCGGCGCCTGCTGCGCGAAGGTACGCTTCCGTGCGGACAGGGATTGGTACGCCCTTGCCGAACACGGAGGAGACGGCTTCGCATTCACCTGTGATACGCATCCCGTTCCCTCTCCCATACCCGGAACCGTACACTTCGCAGCCTGCAGCGCCTCCTCCCCTTGTGCGGATGAGAAGGACCGGGAGCTTGCAGAAGCGCTTCCCTGCCTGTCCTGTTATCTGAACGTGAACCCCGATTTCATTCCCACGGCATTTTCGGCCGACGCGGCTCCGGTATCCGCCGCAGGCGTCCGTGCGCTCGCGGACGAAAAAGCCGCGCTGAACGAAGCAGAGGAAACCTTCGTGCGGCAGGTCTGCGCGATGGCCCGCAAGGCGGACCGTCCGCTTCCGCTCCGCATCGTGCGTTATCTGTGTGATTTTATCTCCGCTGCCAAAGGCAGTCTGGCATACGGTTCCGCCGCCGCGATGGATTATGCGTTCAGGGCGGCCGTCGTTCCGCACATCATGATGTACGGCATTTCCACGGAACCCTTTGCCGCGCTGCTTGACGCGATGCCCGCCAGTAAAAAAGCGCTCCGGATATGATACGGCCGATCGCAAGTCCGCATAATCCCCTGATCGCAAGGCTGCGTCAGCTTTCCCTGAGGAAGGATCGCGATCCTCTCTTTCTCGCGGAAGGCGTTCGGCTGGCCGAAGAAGCGCTCAGATCCGGCTGTGTTCGGGAACTGGTGGTGCGCACGCCGCTTTCCGCTCCGGTAAAAGCCCTTGTTGAAAGCGCAGGCGATTCGCTCCCGGTCTGGGCCGTCGAAGAATCAGCTTTCCGACGGATCGCGGAAACCGTGACCCCGCAGGGTGTACTTGCCGTCTGCAGTGCCGGTGATATCCGCTTCCCCGTGCCGGCATATCCGGAACTGTGCGTCGCGCTCAACGGCGTACAGGATCCCGGCAATGTCGGAACGATCATCCGCACCATGGACGCGGCGGGACTCGGGACCCTGTATATCGATCAGGCAACCGCGGATCCGTTTGCCTCCAAAGTGATCCGTTCCACCATGGGCGGCATTTTCAGGGTCGCCGTCCGCCTCGAATCCAGTCTCGCGGAAACTCTGGTCCGTCTGCGCAGCGGCGGGAGCCTGATCGTGGGCGGAACGCTGTCGGGTTCGGATCTGTTTTCCCGTCCGCCCTGCGGACAAAAAGCCTGCATCGTCATCGGCAATGAGGGACATGGGATCGCGGAAAATATCCTGTCCCTTCTGGATGTGAAGCTCCGGATCCCGATGCCCGGCGGCGCGGAGTCCCTGAACGCCGCGGTATCGGCGGGAATCCTGATTTACGATTTTCTGCGGGAACAGATGCACCCTGCAGCACGCTGAAAAAGGAGAAATCTGCATGGATAAAGCAAATTACAAGGGCAGGCACATCTTCATGGTCGGCATCGGAGGCAGCAGCATGTCCGGCCTCGCGGAAATCCTGCTGAAGCAGGGAGCCCGGGTTTCCGGTTCGGACAGCAGCGCTTCCCACGCGGTTGAGAGGCTGCGGGCCATGGGCGCGGAGGTATTCGTCGGCCACCGTGCGGAAAACCTCGGCTCCCCCGATTTCCTCGTCTATTCGGCGGCTATTTCGGCGGATAATCCGGAGCGCGCCGCGGCCGAAGCGCGCGGCATCCCGCAGATCACCCGTGCCGAGCTGCTCGGGTCGCTGATGACCGGATACGGCCATGTGCTGTGCGTCTGCGGAACGCACGGCAAAACCACCACCTCCTCGATGATCGCACAGGGGCTGCTGGACGCGGGGCTTGATCCGACCGTGCATATCGGCGGCAGGCTCGACGCCATCGGCGGCGGCTCCCGGATCGGCGGTGAGGAGTTTTTCGTCGCGGAAGCCTGCGAATACCAGCGCAGTTTCCTGCAGATGCATCCGACCCTTGCCGTGGTCACCAATATCCAGGAGGATCATCTGGATTATTACCGCGATATCGAGGACATCGAAAGCGCCTTTGCCGCTTTCTTCCGTCTGCTGCCGGAGAACGGCATCGCCGTGGGCTGCGGGGATGATCCGCGGGTCCTCGCGCTGTTTCAGAAGCTTCCGCGCAAAACGGTCACCTTCGGTCTGAGCGATGCCTGTGACTATACGGCGCGAAATATCGCATACTCCGATCACGGTCAACCGTCCTTTGATCTGTACAGCCACGGCGTATTGCTGACGCATATCTCACTGAAAGTGGTCGGCGAAGTCAATCTGATCGACGCCCTGGCCGCCTGTGCGGCGCTGCATCAGAGCGGTGTTTCCCCGGACGCGATCGCGGAATCGCTTTCTTCCTTTGCCGGTGCGCACCGGCGCTTTGAAAAGACCGGGGTCATCAACGGCGCGGCCTATTATCACGATTACGGCCACAATCCCGTCGAGATGCGCACGGCGGTTCATTCCGCGGTTCTGCAGCATCCGCACGCCGTCTGGGCCGTGATGCAGCCGCATACCTACAGCAGGGTCAAAACCCTTTATCAGGATTATCTGACCTGCACAGCCGAGGCGGATCATACCCTGGTGACGGAGATTTTCGCCGCCCGCGAAAACGATCCCGGGGATATCCGTTCCGAGATGCTGGTGCGGGATATGAAAAAGCACGGCATCGACGCCGTGCTGACACCGGGATTCGATGACGCGGAAGCATACCTCCTGTCACACTGCGAACCCGGCGATCTGGTGATCACCATGGGGTGCGGCAACATCAACCTGCTCAACGAGCAGATGCACGAACACGCGAAAGCGCGCGAAGCCGCCCGCTGAAAATCGGGTCAAACCTTCCTCAGAGCGCTGCTGCGGAATCATTCCGCAGCAGTTCTGCTTTTCATAACAGACCGGACCTGTTCAGCAGCCCCATTCCCCGTCGGAGAACCGTCACTCCCTGTATGGTCCCAGTTCTCCCGCGATTACGGAATAGTATTCCTCAAACAGCCTGTCCATTTCCATGTCGCCCGCAAATCCCGGACGCCGGCAGCAGGGGCTTTCGATTATGCCGCGTCGGTACAGGATCTGTTTTTCATAGTGAATGATCATTTCCACATTCTGTCGGATATGATTCAGTACCGGCAGCAGTCTGCCGTGCGTTTCAAAAGCTGCGGCTCTCTCTCCCGCCTGATAGGTCAGATAAACCTTCAGATACAGTTCACACATGGAATTGCCGGGCATCGCGCCGATCGCGCCGCGGTCAAATGTTTCCAGCATCTGATAACCCGCATTTCCGCAGAATATTCCCTTTTCCTTCATGCTTTCATCAGACAGCAACTGACTTACATACGGTCCCGCAGGCTTGCATTCCACTTTAAAATACTTCAGGTTTTTCAGTTCTTTTCCCAGTTGAATCAGCTGTGACGGGGGGATCGTAACTCCCGTCTGTTCCGGTGCGTACTGCAGCATCACCGGTATGTTCACGCTTCCCGCCACGCGGCGGATATGATCCGTCAGTTCCTGTCCGGAAGGTTTCAGAAAAAACGGCGGCAGCAGCATCATACAGTCCGCCCCGGAACCCTCGATCCGCTTCGCCCGCTCAACAGCCGCGTGGGTTGAATGCGGCGTGCAGGAAACCACGACCGGCAGACCTACTTTTTTGCATTCGTCCACAACGATTGTGATCATTTTTTCGCTTTCCTCATCGGATAGCTTGTAATACTCCCCTGCGATCCCGAAGAGCGCGGTTCCGTGACAGCCGGCTGCTTTCATATAGCGTATCTGTCTGCGAAGGCCTTCGTAATCCACACTTTCATCCTCATGAAACGAGGTAGCCAGAATCGGCACGATCCCTTTCAGCATGGTCTTCTCTTCCTTTCTCAGTATGTAAAGCGCTCCAACGTGTCTTCTTTTACATCCACACCGATTCCGATATCTTCCGGCAGATGGAAATAACCCTCTTCACATTTCAGGCCGCCCCTGATGTACCGCAGATTTTTGTCTACGATCGAATGCTGATACTCATGCATCACAAACTGGCTGCAGGCAGCCGACGCGTGAAGACTTGCCGCAAGAAACACCCCGATTCCAATGCTCCCGTGCGGCATCACCAGGGTATGGAAAGTCCTGGCCATCTGGCACACATTCCAGAACTGGGTAACGCCCATTCGTCCCATTTCCGGCTGAATGATATTCATACAGCGTTTCAGAAAACGCTCCCGGTATTCATATACGGTCCGCAGTTCCTCCCCGATCGCCACGTTCACACGCACGGAAGCGGCAACCTGCGCCTGGCCTTCTATGTCTTCGGCGTTGCAGGGAGCTTCCGCCACATACAGATCGTGTTCATCCATTTTTTCGATCATCTTGACCGCTTCCTGCGCCGTATAGCGCCAGTGCATGTCAACCATGATCTTTGCGTCCCCGCCAAGCTTTTTCCGCAGGGATGCCACTTCCTTTTCCGGATGGTTCACATTCATGACCACAGGAAACTTGACTGTGTCAAACCCCTTGTCCTGCCAGCGTTTTGCCATCTCCGCCCGTGCTTCTTCCGTATCGGCCGGAAGACCCGAAACATACGCCTTCAGTCTGTTCGTATACTTTCCGCCAAGCAGATGGCACAGCGGCAGCTTCAGCAGCCTTGCTTTCAGATCCCACAGTGCCATATCCACCGCAGCGATCGCGTCCATGTAAAAACCGCCCCAGAAACCGCGAACACGCATGGCGTTGTACAGGGTTTCCATGATTTCCACGACGTCCATCGCCGCTTTGCCGATCACCAACGGGGAGTGTATCTGTTCCACGATCGCCTCCGCCACCTGGGGAGCCACCACCGTAACGCATTCGCCCCAGCCGTATGTTCCGTCCTCCGCAGTCGCCTTCACAATAAGGCTCTGATCCTTCAGCGAATAAATGCTGTTGTTTGTGGCTCGCACGATGCATCCCCCGGACGTAATGACATCCCCGGGCTGCGGATTCCCGAGGTAGGGCTGGTCGCGCGGTACCGCCACCTTGAACCATTCAAGTTTTTTGATGCAGATATCCATGATATCCCTCTTTTCTTCAGCCAAGTTTGTCAGTGACCACCCTCGGAGTATAGTAATTATCTGCCGAACTCGGAAGCGGCATGCCGCCGTCAATCGGAATATTGGCCCCGGTTATGTATGCTCCGGCATCCGAACACAGAAACGCAACCATTTCCGCCACATCATCTCCCTTACCAAGCCTCTGCAGCGGAATCCGAGATTTTATATACTGTGCTCTGGCCGATTCTGTGTGGGCAGTATTGATGTATCCCGGCGCAACCGCATTCACCCGGATCCCGTACTGAGCCAATTCAACCGCCAAATGCTCCGTCAGTTTTACCAGAGCCGCCTTGATCGGGCCATACACGCTGGCGTCCGGAAAATTGATCTTGGCCTGCACGGATGTAATATTGATAATTGATCCGCCCGTTCTTCCCCTGATCATGCTTCGGGCTGCTTCCTGCGCCACAAAATAAGGGGTTTCCCAATCCGCTGCCCATAACCTGTGCATCATCTTTTCATCCACATCCAGAAATGACCGCAGCACCGTGATACCGGCATTATTGACCAGCACATCAATCCGTCCGAAACACGCCGTAAAGTCGCGTGCCATCGCTGCCATCCGTTCAGGTTCCTCGGCGTCCCCCTGAAACAGCTCCGCCCGTACGCCAAAGCTTTCAGCCTCCTTCTTAATCCGGAGTGCTTCTTCCCGATTTGAGTGATAATGGACACCGATATGATAACCTTCCCGCGCCAGTTTCAGCGCAATACTCCTGCCGATACCGCCTGATGCGGCAGTGATCAGAGCCGTTTTATTCTTTGTCATATGCTCATTCAAAACTCGAATACCACCTTTCCATCCCGATCAACTGTCCTGCATCCTCCGACAGGCACGGCTTCGTATTCCGGGCTGCCAAAGTTGACGGTTACCCGGATCCCGTTTTCAAACACGGTTTGCTGTACCTTTCTGTCCTCTGTCAGATACGTGAAGCGAATCATCGGAGAGAACGCCGCCAGTCTCGCGGTACCGCTTGCCCGCTGATAGGATTCGGCAATACTTTCTTTCATATTCTCCCACTGCGTCATATTCAGACTGTAAAGAGGCGGAAGCGCATACAACGCATCAAACTGATCGCGCAGACGCATCAGTTCCGGACAGCAGTTGCTGCTGTCTCCCCAGTACCAGTAATTGATGGTACAGTCATGATAAATCATCTGCCAAAGCGGAATTCGTATGGCTGGATTCAGATCAAGTTCGGTAATCTGTGAAGGAATCTGCTCCCCAAAGTACAGGGTATTCATCCTGCGCCCTGAATCAGGTGCCCGAAAAAGCGGCGGACTCATCATACCTTCCGAGAATACATAAGTCTTCGCGCCTCCTTCACAGCCCACCTCTACACCGTTGATCAGTCCCATGTCCAATAAAAACTGATGCTGGATATTCTTATAACGGATGGAATCCCGTCGATCAGTCGGATGCATCGGATGCCAGCATTCAAAATGTGTGCTTCCCATGCTCACATCGATAAACCAGGAAGTGTATCCCCCGTCTTCAACAAATCCCGGCACATCCTCCATGATCATACGTGTCGCCGGAACATCACAGATAGAGTGCTGTTCATACATCTTCCCATCTGTTCCGTGAAGCCGCCATGCCGCGGCATACTTCCCATTTTCATTAATTCTTACATCCTTTGGCCAGCATGTTCCCGTATGCCGTGAACGACTGACCCTATATGGCAGCATGAAAGAAACATTCGGTTTAGGGATCACATCCCGGTACATGTCATAACGTCCCACTTCCATACCCTGTGCTTTCAGATAATCAATATCTTCCCTGCATTCTCCTTCAAAAGAGTTAAACAGTACACGGTCCATTCCGAGCGTCCGCATCTCGTCTGCAATACGCCGCACGTCACGTTTTGTCATTTCCTGTGTTTCCGGCCGTCCATACAGTCGGTTCATGTTATTGTCATCAAAAATCCACACATCTGCACGGCCCGCCATTTTTCTGATGCGCGGCGCTCGCTCTGCTTTTTCAAGCAGTGTCTTCACAAAGCCTTTTTCTTTTCGCCATTCGCGGTAAGCATGGCACAGCGTGTTGAAGGCATCGTCCTGTGCCAGAAACAGCATCGTTCTTCTGCTGTACGCCCATTTTCCTTTTGAGCCAATGTATACAACCGCATTCTCAGTCATGCCGTTTTCATAACGCCAACGCAGTTCCGCATCTGCCGTTTCCTCAATGCCAAGCATCAGTCCTCCGTCTGCGCGAAGCAGCCCAAACATTCCCATACTCATCACGTTGCCCGAATAGAACGGAAGCTTCTCAGGCAGCGGAGGTTTTTCTTCAGCTTTCCAGATGATTCCGTCGCCGTATGGATACAGTAGCCAGTCCCCCGACTGCGGCAGAAAAGCGCCTGGAAAGCTGCATTCATTCAGCATACTGTCGTTCGTCTCTCCTCTTAGAGTGACAGAGAAAGCGTTTTCACCGACTGCTTCCACAAGAACTGAAAAACGGTTTTCTTCGGTCTCATACCGAAACGACAGTTTTCCTGTTCTTTCCTCCATTGCAGTTACCCTACCAGGCACCGGGCGGGTCTCATAATTCTGAATTCCGTCAGTCACACAGAAGCTTCCCGCTTTTTCGTCAAAGAACAGGTTCCAGGGACCGTTTTTCATTTTCTTTGCCTCCCATTTGCGTCTGGTATTTTTCAGAAGGCGCGGGCCGCACCGCAGCGGCCCACGCCGGAGAAAACCTGATTATTCCGTATATGCTGCCTGGTAGTAAGCCAGAAGTTCATCGCTTCCGCGAAAATCCCGGAAAGCGATCTGCACACCATAGATCGGTACATAATTAAACAGAATCAAATAAACAATCGTGGGTAGCAAAAGCACATACAGCTGCCAGCATTGACCTATCATCCGAACCTTTTTGCCGAAGCGGTTCTGAACAGGCTTCGCTTTAACCATAATGCTGCCCCTTTCGTTCAATAAATCAGCAAATGTTTCATTTGAAGGAATTATGTCACATTAAACGTTTCACTCAACCCCTTCCGCAATTGCATTCTATTCCCAGAATCCGCTACTGTCAATCCCATTTTCAAAAGAACTTATGAAACAATCGTTTCATTTGTAATTTGCTCAATGGTTTTTTCAGGAAACATCATGCAAGAAGCACAGAGATTATGTTGCATTCCGGCATGAAAACGATTATAATGCGAAAGGGATTTGAGACTGACGAGGCATGGAAAACGGATGTTTTCTCCTTCTCCGAACGAACGCCTGCCTCTCGTTTCAATCATGACCGTCAGGAGGCAGCGTATGGCATCTGTCCGTGAGATAGCAAGAGTCGCAAATGTTTCAGCCAGTACGGTTTCACGTATGCTGAACGGTACAGTTCCGGTAAGCGATAAAACCCGGGCGCTTGTTCTGAGCGCGATCGAATCCATCGAATCCAAAGGCGCGCAAAAGACGCAGCCGCACGTCACTGTCAGCATCCTGATGCTTTCTCCTTCCACATCCAACGTCCAGAATCACTCCGTCATTTATACCATCCTGCTCAGCATGGTCAAAGAGCTGTCAGAAAAAGGGGTCGGTAACACCCTGATCGCCTGGAACGACGAAACGGACACTGCCGGGCAGCTGCTTGAAACGCAGACGAACGGATTTCTGATCCTGGGCGGAAGCGAGCATCAGGTTGAAAAGCTTGCACGTTTTTTTATCGACCGTCAAATCCCCTACATTTTTATTAACCGTGAAATCAAAGCATTTCGTATCAGTTCCGTCGTGATCGACAATGAGGAATCCTGCAGGATGAGTGTTGAGTATCTGATTTCGCTCGGCCACAAGCGCATCGCTTATCTGAGCGGAGACGAACAATACGGACATTCAAAAGCCCGGCTCGAAGGCTATCTGAAAGCCATGAAAGCCGCTCAGCTTCCGGTTCCGCAGGAATACGTTCTCTATGGGGATTACAGCGAAACAATCGGCTACCGCATGGGCCGCACGCTGTTCAGCCTCAATCCGAGACCGACAGCCGTATGTACCTCCAATGACTTGCTGGCTATTGGCTGCATGCGTTATTTCAAAGAGCATGGCCTGAATGTTCCTGAGGATTTTTCGGTGATCGGATTCGGTGACAGCAGCGAATGCATGAATACCCATCCGCAGCTTTCCACCGTATTTCAGCCCAATGAGGAGTTCGGCCGCATTGCCGTGGATACGCTGCTGCAAATGATTCATTCCCCGTCTATCGTTCATCAGAACATCATGCTGTCCACAAGGCTGACCCTGCGGGGAAGCACAGGACCCGTGAAAGCAGTTTAGCCAAAGGCGCGTTGCAAAGCAGGACGGGTGCGGAAGTATCACATTCCGCACCCGTCCCGTTATTCACGCTGTTTCCGGATCGTTCCGGGTTCTCTTCATCTGCCCGGTTCCGCGTTCAGGATCTTGTACAGCAGCCGGTACAGTTCCCCAGCCTCCGCCGCGTTCAGCGGAACGGATTGCCCGACGCAGGACGGAATGTCCCCGATGGCTGAGCGCATCGCTTTTCCCCGTTCGGTCAGCTGGACGCGTACGACCCGCTCGTCTTCCCTGGAACGGCTTCTGGAGAGGAATCCCGCTTTTTCCAGGTTCTTCAGCAGCGGCGTCATCGTACCGCAGTCCAGATACAGCCTCCGGCAGAGATCGCCCACCGGGATGCCGTCTTGTTCCCAGAGCACCATCAGCACCAGATACTGCGTATACGTAATTCCCGATTTCCTCAGGTAGGGCGTATACAGGTTCACAATTTTCCGCGCGCACGCGTACAGCGGAAAACAGAGCTGGTTTTCAAGCTTCGGCTGCCTTTCCGGTTCTCTGCTTTCCGCGTCTGTCTTTCTTTCCATCAGAGGTTCTTCCGGATCCAGGCGGCATACATTTCCTTCGGCTGGAACCCGATGTTCATATCGGTCTTATTCCCGTTTTTGAACAGGATCACCGTAGGCACGCTCATCACGCCGTACTGTCCTGCGAGCGCGCTGTTTTCATCCACATCCACACCGTAGAATTCCACTTCCCCGGCCATTTCCTCGCTGAGCTGCTCCAGCACCGGGCCCAGCATCCGGCACGGCCCGCACCAGGTCGCGTTGAAATCCACCACGGCGCACTTCGCCTGCAGGGCTTTGCTCAGATCATTGTTCTTGACTTCCCGAATCATACACTTCTTCCTCCATTCACTTTTCCTGTTCCGCAAGGTAATCGACCGCGGAGAGGGCTGCGATATTTCCCTGCCCCGCGGATTTGACGTACTGATACGGCCTGCCCGCGATATCCCCGCAGGCAAACAGCCCCGGCAGATTGGTCCTCATCATGGCGTCCGTTTTTACATGAGGGCCTTCCGTTTCAAGTCCCGGAACCAGCCTGTCCGCCGCAACCGCGTTCCGCAGCACGAAAACCCCGTCCGCGTCCAGGGTCCTTTCCCCGAAGCACACATGTCTTCCCGCTTCGTCGCTGCGGATTTCCTTCGGGATTTCCCTGAGAACGGAGATTTCCCGCTTCAGATGCGTCTCGCCGGCGTACATCGGGATATAGGTGATTTCGGAAACGACTTCGGAAAGGAAATCCGCTTCCTTTTCCTGTTCCGTGTCATAACCGATCACGACCACTTTTTTGCCCCGGTACAGGGACGCGTCGCAGGTCGCGCACCAGCTGACTCCCCGGCCGAGCAGTTCGTTTTCCCCGGGAAGCGTTTTCCCGTTCACGATCCCGCTCGCCAGGATCACGCTGCGCGATTCGTACAGGTTCTCCCCCTGCAGGGCAAAATAATCCCCCATCGCGTACACCGCCGTGATCCTGTCCTCCGTCACCGGGATCTCCATCGCGTTAAGATGCGCTTTCATCGCGTCCGCGAGCGCGCTGCCGCTGATTTCGGGCAGGCCCGGATAATTGCGCACCAGATGCGCCCGGCGCATTTTCGGGGAAAGCTCCGCGCTTCCGAGCAGCAGCACCGTTTTATTTCTCAGCGCAGCCGTGATCGCCGCGCTCACCCCGGCAGGGCCCGTTCCGATAATCGCGATGTCGTACCTCATGCTCCATCCTCTCCGCCTTTTGCAGACAGTCTTTTCCGATCCCGCATCAAGCATAAATCTTTGATGCAATATAATTTTATCACAGATATAAGTTTTGTCAACTCTTTTTTTGCTTTTTTTGATCAGGCAATCGCCTGTCTTTTTTCCGCAAGCGCGTCCGTCAGCTGATCCCGGTTCATCCCGCCCGCGTTCAGAGTGAGCGCCGCATGGACTTTCCGATACTCGGGCCGCCGAAGGACGGCATCTTCCAATCCCATCGGATAAAAAGCCGTCCATCCGGATAATACCGTCAAAGCCTCTTCATGCACCGATGAAGGCTGATTCAGGTTCAGCATCCGCAGCCCTTCCGCCTTTTTCAGGGACGGAAGCTGATGCCTGCAGTCCGCGCAGCTGTGAATGCCGATGCCGCCGTACCGGCGGGAAAGCCGGTTGAGGTAAGGCAGCGAGAACTCCTCAAACAGCTCCCGGTTGATGACGCCGATCTCGTCTTCCGACAGCGTGATTCCCCCGCGCATGGGATAATTGGGATAGTGCGCGATCATATCGGTTCCGTACCGGGCAAACCATTCGTCCAGGAAATCGCAGATCAGTTCACAACAGATTTCGATCAGACCGTGCACCGCCTGTGGCTCTTCCAGCATGGCGCAGTAAAAATCGCCCTTTTCCCACACCAGCGCCGCCACGTCCAGCGGGCTCTGGATATCCGGCAGATGCAGCAGTGCTTCCGGTTCCCGGCGCCGCGCCCAATCCGCTTTTTCAAACTGCAGCCGAAGCGGCGTATCCATCAGCTTCGGCTTTTTGATTCTTCGCGCTTCCGAAACGTCGGAAACGGCATGTCTGGCAAACGGCTTGCTGTCCCTTTTCCGGATCACAGGGCAGCCGAAGCATTCCGCGAAGATTTCCGTGCCGGACAGAAGGTTTACATGAGGAATCGCGTCATCCTTCAGCCATGCCGTGCGCCGCATCTGATCGGCATAGGCGTGAAGCGCCCATTCCGCGTGCCGAATGGCATTTTCCGGCCAGAGCAGGTCCATTTTCATCGCACCGGCTTCCGCTTCCGGATCCCGGTAGTATTCCGCCAGTACAAGACGGTTTTTGTCCGAGGTAAGATCAAAAAAACGATCCCACTCAGCCAATCTGGCAAGAACTTCGGCGTCCATTCCGTTTTCTCCTCCCCCATCGTCGTTCTCACGCTGCCTTGCGTATTCAGCCGAGCAGCGCAGGCATCTCCGCTGCCTGTTCGTCATCCGTCATGATCATACCGGGGTTTCCCTTCATCAGGGAAAAAAGAACGTGCCGTTCGTCCGGGTTCTCCTCCCGGCGAACGGCACGAATACGGACCCGATGGCCCGCGGCGATGTGTATGCCCGCATTTCCCATCACGATCCGGAAAGCGTCCGTGATCATTCTCTCCCGGTCCGAGGGCCTTTCGTTTCCGCGCGCAGCGCACCGTATCTCTGCTCGAAAAGAGGCGGCTGACCCGGGGACCCGGCTGATGATCTCAATCCCCGCAGTTCAAATCTTCCCAGCGGATCCTTTTTTCCAGTTCCCGTGCGAGCCGCGTCAGACCTTCCTCATCCTCCGGTGAAAAGCGCGAGTACCCCGTGCTGTCGATATCCAGCACGGCGACGCGTTTTCCTGCTCCGTCGTGCAGCGGGATCACCAGTTCGGAATTGGACGCGCTGTCACAGGCGATATGTCCCGGGAACTGATGCACGTCCGGAACGTTCATCACCCGGTCCTGCCTGAACGCTGCGCCGCAGACGCCGCGTTCGGGTTCGATGACAGTGCAGGCCGTTTTTCCCTGAAACGGCCCGAGCACCAGTTTTCCCTGACGGAGCAGATAAAAGCCCGCCCAGTTGATCCCATCCATGCTCCAGTACAGCGCGGCCGCCGCGTTCGCGAGGTTGGCCAGCGCCCAGGGGCAGTCCGCTGTCAGCGCTGTGATCTGTTCCGTCAGCAATGCGTAATCCGTCATGTCAGTCCGCCAGCGTACCCATCGGATCCCAGGGATCCAGTTCGATGGGTTCCTGCTCCGCAAGCTTCGCCTGTGCGCCCAGGTACTGTTTTTCCACCGTCGCCTGGTACACGTACTGGTCAAACCAGCTGTCAGAGCAGATGTAATAGCCTTTCTTGCCGTGCTCGTCGCCCCAGGAGTTTTCGATCTTCCAGCGGACCGGTTTGCCGTCTTCAAGCTCAACGCCCGTCAGCACCATGGCATGGTTCATGGCGGAGAACTGATGATCCAGCGCGTCCGCCTTCGAAATTTCAAGATCAAGCCCCGTCACCAGCTCCGCGTCAAACGCCCGGTCGTCCCAGAAGCCTTTGTTCCGGTCGCCCCACTTGCCCACGTCGCTGCCGAACCACACCACTTTTCCGTCCTGCATCTGGCGAAGGATCGCCTGTTTGAAATCCTCCATGGACAGGTTCAGGTGGATCACCTTTTTCCCCTCCAGCACATTGCCCAGGAAACGGATGGTATAGGTCTTTTCGAAGGGCTTGTCCGCGGTCGGGGCGTTGATAATGGATACGACCTCTTCCAGGTAATTGCCGATGTATTTCCGGCAGAAGCTCTGCGGCGTAAAGCCTTTTTCGATATGGTAACCGCGGTCCCTGTCATTGTAAACGAAATCAAATTCCTTCGGCGGCTGCCCGTAGCAGGTGCAGAGGAAGGAATAGATCTTTTCGAGCATGCCCTCCGCGGCCTTTTCGATTTCTTCCCCGGACGCGCCTTCCCGCACCATGGCTCGCAGTTTCACGGCGCAGATCTTCAGGTTCCGGTTCAGGTAATGATTCATCAGGTTCGTGTGGCAGGACTGGTAGGTTTCGTCGAATACTTCCTTCGGCACGATCCCGTACTTGCGCACGATGTTGGCGAACATATCCCACTGGCCGCCGTCATGTACGCCGGTTTTCAGGATAAAGGACACCGTCCGGTCGTCCGCGGGCAGGTTTGCGGTTTTGACGATGCTGTCCAGAAAATAATTGGCGCGTTCGAATTTATCCCAGAAGGCAAGATAGCTCTGGCTGAGTTCAAACTGCTCCAGGTTCAGTTCCTTCGCGATTTTTTCCCGAAGCACATTGGCGGCGGCAAAAAGCCAGCAGCGTCCGCTGCGTTCCTGGTTGGTCACGGGCAGGGTTTTGATTTCAAG
>CADBNX010000446.1 GCA_902796115.1 uncultured Eubacteriales bacterium | reverse complement strand
CTCGTGATCGTACTCGCCGTATTCACAGCCGATATGGGAGGCTTCAACTTCATCCACCGGTACGCGTTCATTTCCCTGCTTCTCATACAGTCTGACGGTTCCACGGCCGTTGCCGCCGTTCCAGAGGCGGTTATGACGTTTGCTGCCGTCGGGAGCCTCATAATTGATCAGCAGCATGTCTTTCTTCAGGCAGTGCACTTCCGTCTCCATGACGGCGTGTATATTCTCCTGACGTACGTGCCAGACGACCTCATCTTTGTGTTCCTCAAAGGAGAACTGCGTTTTTACCATCAGGCGGAGGTGAGAGAAGTTGAAATCGTATTCCCTGCCCTCGTAGCAGAACACGCCCAGCAAACGCCGGTCCAGCGGCAGGGAATAAATCTTCGGCCTGCCGCCGCCGATATCGAAAACACTGTTGCTGAGCCGCTTTCCGGTCCTCCTGCTGACGAGACAGCAGGAGGACAGCCATACCCAGGGCGTGGTAAAATCCCGGCCCCAGTTCTTATCGGCGTAGCCGCAGAATTTTTCCGGCGTGACCAGATACTTTTTGCCGTTGAAGGCAACACTTCCGCTGTATGCGCTCTTCATGCCCTCGGCGTGCCAGTACATGGCAAAGGCTTCCGCGGACCGCAGAAGCTTGCCGGCTCCGTAGCCCACATTGAAGGCGATCTGCTTATCGACCGTCAGATCCCAGGACATCTGTCCTGCGCCGCACATCCACTCCGGATGCGCGGCGGCTTCCTCCGGCGCGATGCTGATATGACCCTTCAGCGCCGTCTCGCAGGCAAGACAGTCGGCGGCCTCGATCCGGTACGGCGCGCCTTCGTGCATGCGCACGTTCTTCCACGCGAAGAACCGATGCAGCTGGCAGGCGTTTTCACCCCAGGCGCCCGCTTTTACCATGAGATAGCTCGGCTTCTTTCCGGCAGCCCGGTTTTCGGGCAGCTGGCCCAGCACAGGCTCATCCTCCGCCAGGGCAGGGTTGCAGACAAAGAACTCGATAAAGAACGGCTTGTCTTCACCGGTTTCCGCATCCTGCGCCGTGAAAGAATGCCACCACCAGTCATAGCCCCGGCGGGCCAAAGGACCGTGAAGCATACAGGCGTTGCGGGTAATATCGTGATGGTTGAACATTGCGGTCGCATCCTTTCAGACCTTTTTGCGTCTGTCATTCTCTTCGTTGAGCTTTTTTTCGATCCGATTCAGCGTTCCAAAGAACCTGTGCGTGGCGACGGCAGGCCCCATAAGGAGAAGCCCGAACACGTTCCAGCCAAACATATGCCGGCGGGAGGTGTGCGGCCCCGGGATTCCCATTTCCTCCGCTTTGGCCTTCAGTTCTTCCGAAATCCGTGCCATCCAGATCAGCGGACAGAGAAACAAAGTAGGGATGCCGAGCAGATAGGCTTTCCAGTAAGGCAGAACCCGATGGCCGAGGACGGATTCGATCTCGCTCTGCAGGCCGCCAAGGGGCATGTAAAGGAGAAAGAACAGCCCTGCTGTGAAGAAGTCGATAAGGCCCAGCAGGAACCCCGGGCGGCTTGTGTGTCTGTATTTCATCGCGTCAGATCTTCCTCTTACATGAACGGCACCAGGAAAAATCCCAGCATATTATTGAGAAAATGCGGAACGAAGCTGACAAGGCAGTTGCCGGTTTTGCGATACAGGACCGCAAACAGGACCGCGTCGATCAGGATGCTGCCGAGGTCCCACGCGACGATCCCCGCGCTGCCTGAAGCATAATGCGCCGCGGCAAAGAGCACGGCTCCCGCGGCAGCAACCGGCCGGAAAGAAAAACGCTTCATGCCTTTCCCCACAAAAAACCCGCGGAATTCGATCTCTTCACCCAGAACGGAAACGATCTGGCTGAACAGCAGCAGCGGAAGCTGATCGGGAGCGGGCACATTGATCCGCCCCAGCACATGATCGATATAGGCGCGGCCGAATACCGCCCTGCTCAGAAACATTTCGGCAGGGGACAGAATGAGCATGAAAAGGATCAGGGGAATGACTCCCGGCTTTTTCAGATCGGAAAAGAATCGTTTGAAACTGAGCCCGGATTCGGAATCGGGTGTTTTTTCGATCCCCTCGATGATGAAGAAGCACGCCAGTCCGGCGGCGTGGACCGCGGCGGCAGCGATCACGGAGGAGGTTGCCGCTTTGACCGCGACCGCGATGATCATGACGGCCATTCCGATGATTGTGAGCATTGCACTTTTGTCGCTTTTGCCGATCGCTTTCATTTCCTTTCTCCCCTTTCACGGCACGCACCGCGCCGTTCCATGTGTGATGATGATTCTTCGGGAAGCTTCTTCGCCAGCCAGCCCCGGAACAACCCGCCTTCGAAAAGGGAAACGATGATGAAAAAGAGGTCCGCAAACAGGATGAAAACGAAGGAGGGGAGCAGGATGCGCGTATATTTCCTGCCGCTGCAGCCTCCCTTTCGCAGAAAGAAGCCCATGCGGATCAGATAAAACAGCACGCCCAGATTGAAGAGGAGCAGGAGCGCCGTATTTTTTCCGAAATCGATCCATGCGCTTTCCGGGAAAAAGCTGCCTGTATTTGCCGCGCTGAGCGCGATATTCAGCAGCAGTATGGCAAACTGTACGAGAAAGAGGATGCGCGTCACGTTCAGCATGACTCCGCCGCCGATCCCGACGCCGCCGCCCCAGGAAAGACCGGCCCGAACGCAGAAATTCTCAAACAGCTGCATCAGCGGCTCGTTCTGCTTTCCTTCGATGAAGCCGTTGTTCGCAATGCAGTATACGCGCAGGCGCAGACCGTTTTCCCTGCAGAAGGCTTCCGTTTTTTCCATGAATCTCAGCACATGCGACGGAATGCCGTCCACATAGAGCGGAACGACGAACACCACCGCCTGTGCTTCCCGCAGCTG
>CADBNX010000445.1 GCA_902796115.1 uncultured Eubacteriales bacterium | reverse complement strand
TCTGATGCTGTTTGACGAACCGCTCTCCAACCTGGACGCCAAGCTGCGGGTGAAAATGCGGGTGGAGATCCGCCGCATCCAGCAGGAACTTGGCTTCACCGCGATTTACGTGACCCACGATCAGGAAGAATGCTTCGCTATTTCCGATCAGGTGGCCATCATGAACGGGGGCGTCATCGAACAGATGGATACCCCTTCCCACATCTACAACGCTCCCCGCACGGAATTCATCGCCCGTTTCGTGGGCTTTGAAAACTTCTTTGACCTGACCCGCCGGGGCGACGCGCTCCTCGCGGAGAACGGCCTGCAATTCCGCATGGCACGGGAAATGCCGGGAGAACGCCTGCGCGCCTGCATCCGGCCGGAGGACGTGGCGCTGTATCCCGCGGGCACGGTCTGCGAAAACGCGCTGCCGGGAGAAGTGCTGGTAACCACCTTTCTGGGACGAAGGGTGCAGTACAACGTGCGCACCGCCATCGGCGAATTCACCGTCAAGACGGAACAGGAACCCGTTTATTCCATCGGCTCCGGGGTCACCCTGGCGCTGAGTGCGAATAAGATCATTCCCATCGAACCCCAAACTACTTAACACAGGAGGAACCCTCATGAAGAAGCTCATCGCCCTGATCCTTGCCCTGATGCTGGCCCTCTCCGTCGTCTGCCTTGCCGCGGCGGATGAGAAGCCCTACGCGGGAAAGACCCTCACCATCTCAACCTTCGCCTTCAACGCGGAACTGCTGCAGAAGAACATCTACGATCCTTTCATGGAGCTGACGGGCTGCACCGTCGTGGCGGACGGAGCATCCAACGCGGTGCGCGTCACCAAACTGGCCGAAGCGGCCGCGGGCGAATATGACGTGGTCATCATCGGCGACATGTTTGTCAAACAGCTGATGGCCGAAGGCAAAATCGATACCCTCGACGCCTCGAAGCTGACCAACCTGGACGCGCTGTATGAAAACGCCAAGGCCCCGATGGGCGAAGGCTACGGCCCCGCCTACACCTTCAACCGCCTGGGCATCGTGTATGATCCGGACACCTGTCCCATCGAAATCACTTCCTTTGCCGACCTGTGGAATCCGGAGCTGGCGGATTACATTGCCATCCCCGCCATCACCAACACCTCCGGCCCGCTCTTCTTCTACGGAGCCGCCGCGGCGTTTGGTCTGGAGCCCGGCAAGGATGACGAAGCGATCTTCGCGAAGCTCGCGGAACTCAAGCCCAACGTAAAGAGCACCTACACCTCCGCCAACAACACCATCTCCATGCTCAATCAGGGTGAAGTCTGCGCGGCCGTGCTGCTGGATTACTCCTACACCACCGCGAAGAGCGCCAATCCCAAATACGTGTGGGTAAACCCCGCGGAAGGCATGTGGGGCGGCTATAACATGCTCAACATCATCACCGGCAGCGAAAACAAGGAGCTGGCCGAGCTGTTCATCGACTTCTACCTGAGCTATGACGTGCAGTACGCGGAAGCCATCGACGGCGTGGACAGTCCGGTGCGCACCGATATCGAGCTGGACGAGGAGCATGCCATGAACTTCACCTACGGCGACATGGTGAATCAGCTGATCCTGCCCGACTGGGATTTCGTCACCGAAAACCTGCCCGCGTGGACTGAGAGCTGGAACGAGACCTTCAGCGTGCAGTAAAACAATCGCGGAGGGGACGCGTGTCCCCTCCGCGGACCTTCGTAATTGCCGATCCGTATAAAAAACACCGGGAAAGGAGATACCCATGAGAAAAAAACATCACATTGCCCTTGGGCTGATCACCTTCCTGGTGTATGTGTTCCTGATCGGACCGCTCGTCATCATCATGGCCGCGTCCTTCGGGGAGCAGAACGCGCTGGTTTTCCCCGGACAGGGCTTCACCCTGAAATGGTACGCGCAGGTATTCGGCATGAGCTCCTTCCTGAAGTCGGCGCTCCTGTCCGTTGAAATCGCCTTCGCCGCCACCTTCATCGCCCTGCTGCTCGGCGTGCCCGCGGCCTATGCCATCAACCGCTGTTCTTTTCCCGGCAAAAACGCGGTCAAAACACTGTTCCTCTCCCCGGTGCTGATCCCCTGCATCGTGCTCGGATTCATCATGCTGCGCTATGTGGTGAATCAGTGGAGTCTTTCCGTGATTCCCAGCCTGCTCATCGGCCATACCCTGCTGTCGGTGCCGTATGTGATGCGGGTGGTCACTTCTTCCCTGGCGAATTTCGATTTCGCGATGGAAGAAGCGGCCGGCAGTCTCGGCGCGCCGAAAAGCTACGCGTTCTTCCGTATCGTGCTGCCCAACATCAAAAGCGGCATCGCCTCCGCCTGTGTGATGGCAGTCATCAATTCCTTCAACAACGTGTCGCTCTCCACGTTCCTGACCGCCCCGGGCGTCACCATGCTGCCCATCGAGATCATGGGATATGTGGAGTACCACTTCGATCCCACCATCGCTGCGCTCGCCACCGTAATGATGCTCGTGACGCTGGGCGTCATGCTGCTGATCGAAAAAACCCTCGGCCTGCAGACCGTGGTGTAGCGGCACTTTCCCCGTTGGACGAAGGCGGTGTTGCAGACGAAAGTGCTGCAGCACCGCCTTTTCAAATGATGTGCAGCACGAATTGCCGGAAATCGAGTTTTGAAGGGGGGTATGGAGGGGGATTCCCCTCCATATTCGTTCCGCAGGACCGGCTTTGCCGGTTCGAGGAGGATTTTCGCGAAAGTGCGCTTGCCCACTGAGAGCGAAAATTCATTCCTTGCGGATTTTGCGCCCGGAAAATCTTTGATTTTCAGCAAAATCCGGAGAGTCGAGCGATACACTGAACGCGTATCGCTCGGGGGCTGTGCAACAGCCCCATTTAGTGCAGGATCGCCGCGTCCCGCAGCGTCGCGCCCTCCTGCGCCACGACCCGGGCAGCCACCCGGTTGGCGAAAGCCGCGGCGTCCGGAAGCTTCCATCCCCGCGAAAGCCCCAGCAATATCGCGCCCGCATGCGCGTCTCCCGCGCCGATCGTATCCACCACCCGCTCCGCCGGGACACCGGGAACATGGCACGGCGTCTGTCCGGGCTCCAGCACAAAGGCGCCGTTTGGCCCGTCCGTCACGATCACCGCGCTGCCGGTCGCACGAAGCAGATTTTCCATAGCCTCCTGAAGCGTTCCGGCACCGGCCATCTGCAGGGCTTCCCTCCGGTTCAGGTGCAGCATGGGATGCAGACGCAGCAGCTTTTCGGTGCGCTTTGTGGGCACACGCAGCCCGCGGGGCCCCGGCGCGTAGAGCAGCGTGCGGATCTTTGCCCCCTCCAGCCACTTCACGAGCGCCTCTCCGGTCTCCTCTTCCACTTCCAGGCCGCACACATAAGCGTAATCAAACATCCTCTCCCGGTACGGCGCCATCCATTCCGGGGAAAAACCGTATTCCGCCCCGTGAATGGACAGGAACGTGCGCTCCCCGTCCGGCTCCACCAGACAGTAGCAGCATCCGTTCTGCGCATCCGGCAGGAGAACGGGCTTTGCCCAGGGCATTTTCTCCAGTTCGGACAGCACCCAGGGACCGTATACGCCCTGCAGACCCACGGGCGTCACAAAAACCGTATCCGCTCCGCCGCGCCCCAGCACGTCCGCCGCGTTGCAGGCGCAGCCGCCCAGACGGAAGCGCTGCCCCGAAGGATGCAGGTTTTCTTCCCTTGCGGGCAGATGATCCACCCGGATAATCACATCCGCACAGGCGGAACCGATCACAAGAACGGATTTGCCCATACATGCACCAGCCTTTCCAGGACACGGCATACATAGAACAATAACCGCATCCATGCGGAATCATCATAGCAGGTTCCGGCCTGTATGGCAAGAGACGTATGAGCGTTTTGTTTCATTCATTCTTACACGCGTGCAGAATCATCGTGCAGGATCGATCCGGCAAGACCTGCGACAGGCTGACGGGGAACGGGATCGGTGTGACACGCACGTCCGGTAACAGTTGACGGAATAAACACAAACCCCTGATCTTTGATTTTCTCACTCTACGGGGAAAAACAGTTTGTTCCGCCCTGTGGCCGGTTCTGTAAAATCACATACCGCACCGGCGAGTTTCATCCCAAGGTCCGGAATAAGACGCTTAATCACAGTTTCAAATGTCTCTCCATAGCTTTCCGGAGTGACCTCTGTCACAAGGTATTTTCTTGCCGGTATCACCCACTTTGCCCATCCGTCCGGAACCGGTGTATCCTCATATACTTCGACGCCCGCCAAATACAGTCCCCTCGAGAAACCGTCCGTCCATGGCAAAAAAGACATCGTTTCATCGCTCATGGCTCCCCAGAATCCAACATAAGAGCCATCGGCATTTTTCATTCCAAGATCCGCAATATCGCCGAAATCAGAATTGGCCTGCCGCCACAGATCCTGAACGATATTCTTTTCTTTCGTGCATAAGCCTTCCTTGCCAATGATTGCGATTTTGGGCAGAACAATCATCTCGTATTTCACCATTTCTTTCCTCCTCCGGCATAATTCAGTTCCTGTTCTCACAGCGAAAATTGTCAGTATCGGTCTCCATATTCTTTCCGTGCTTCTGCCGTCCATTTGGAGATGAAACCGGTCTTTGCTTTGGTATAAGCATCCCGGTCACGCTCATATTGTTTCCAAAGCCGGAGCTTCAATGTTTCATATTCTTTTGCCAAGGCAGGATGCTCATTCAGATAATCACGGAAGTACAGTTCATCATTGTCCCCGGCGTATCGCAGATGGATATGAT
>CADBNX010000444.1 GCA_902796115.1 uncultured Eubacteriales bacterium | reverse complement strand
TTTGACTCTGGGCTTCAGAATCACAAGCGCAAGGAGAATCATCAACAGCTTGGCCGTTTCTTCCGTAACGCCGGCCATGAGAAAGGACTGCAGCAGCGAGCCGCCGAAACCCCTGTTCCCCGCTATCATATTCGCCATGCCCCCGAGAGATCTGGCTAGCAGGACGGTGGCAAACCCCCCGATAAACATCGAGACGACGCCGAGCGCAATCGGAGCCAGGGCCTGAAACGCTCCGATCCGCTCCGGGGTTTCTCTTTTGATCATGCGCCCATACAGGAAGCCCAGAATAACGATTGTGAGTACCGCAGACAGTATATCCATATATCCTCCCTGAAATAAATACATGCTTCATAACAAATGGAACCGCGCCAAAAAACAGATCGTATCGGTTCAGTTTCACAGGCGGCAATCTATCATCCGGGTACGTGCTTTCTACGCTGACGGATGCTCTGTTACAGGCCGGGCGTTTCATACAATCAGACCAATTTTCCGTCCGATACCATGCGATCTTCACGCCTTCGACGGCATCCCCCCCTCCCCCCAATCCTGGGAGGGCCTTTTTCCGCAGCTTCCTGTTTATTAACTCAGGGAATTATGCGGCCGGGCCTTTATCGCTTTCCATGGAAAATCTACCGATATTCCCTTATGATGGACGGTGTGCATCATGATTCCCGTCAAAGTCACACATCATGCAGCTTCCCCATTGTTCTTCACTGTTTTCTACGTAAAACAGTCTGCCGCATGCGTCTTCTGCAGCAGTGCGCAACCTTTGGTTTTTTTGTCATATACTTCTGACAGCTGTGTCACTCCGTATTGGTTTACCGCCAGGTGTGGCAACCCCATCGTTTGCCAGAGCATCTGCCATCCCGCTGACTGAATTCCCCGAAGGAAAGTCACCGGTGATTCGCTGCGCAATTTTTGCCCGATCAGGAAGGATGACCAGCGTTACGTCCAGGTCTTTGCCGTACCCGGCAAACCAGCCGTATCCCAGGGAAAACTGACCATCTGAACTAT
Organism: uncultured Eubacteriales bacterium; assembly: GCA_902796115.1. Classification (GTDB taxonomy): domain Bacteria; phylum Bacillota; class Clostridia; order Christensenellales; family Aristaeellaceae; genus RUG756. Next base: position 1,174 of record CADBNX010000444.1, on the reverse strand, counting down.
TTTTCTCTGCCCCCATGGACCCCTTTTGAACCCCCGTGGCCATTATCGCCCGAGAGCAAAAAAGCGCCTTCTCAGCAAAGGATGCGCTCATTTCGTCTGTTTCACTTCGCGCAGCACATAGGCCGGCGGGCCGTTTTCGTTCTCAGACTTCAAGCTCCATCCCGCAGGTCAGTTTCCAGGTGATGCGGTCCCTGCCCCATAGCGTCATGCTGTCGACCAGCACCGCCCAAAGTCCGGCATCGGATTCCGCAAAAGGTTCCAGCGGCACCCCGATGCTCCGGACAAACCGCTCTGCCTTCCTGCGCCCGAGCCTGCAGAAAGGCACACGGCCTGACTGCAGCTTCAAGGCAAAAGGGCGATTGCGTGAGCTGGCCGCGTGAAGGAAGCAGGGGTTTGGCAAATTGTACATCCGCATCGTCAAGCCGCGAGGGAGAACGGGTCATAGAAAATGGCGGGTCTCGGGATGCACAAGGCTGATGGAAAGAGCTTTGAATCAGGATGCCCGCAATGCTCCGCGGCTGCATGGAAGCCATATGTTCCATCCGGAAACGCATCGGTTGCTTTCAGCACCGCACAGCTTGAGATTCTGGGATTTCTGCAGATGACACGGCCGGAACCGGTGTCGCTCAAAACACCAGAAATAAAAGCGGCCTTCTGAGAACGCGGATTCTCTGCAGCTCATCCATTGCCGCGGTTTCATTGCCGCCCATTTCCCGTTTCCCACAAAACAAGACCTTTGGACACCGCAGAGAAACGATGGAGTGAAAAGAATCCTCCCTGCCGGGAGGATTCAGGAAGGGGGATGATCACATCAATTTACGGAACATGGCTTCGAAGTCTGCCAGTGAAGCAGCACGGGGATTTCCGGGTGCACAGGCGTCTGCCGCTGCGGATTCACACAGGAACGGCAGATCCTCTTCTTTCAGTTTTTCCAGCTTTGTCGGAATTCCGACGTCCACGGACAACTGGCGGACGGCGTCGATCGCAGCTATCCGATAAGCCGCCTGGTCCATTCCGGCCGTATCCACCCCAAAGGCTTCTGCGATGTCCTTAAACTTCTCGCCGGTATACTCCTGGTTGAATTCCATGACGATGGGGAGCATCATGGCGCAGGCGACGCCGTGGGGCGTGTCATAGACCGCGCCCAGCGTATGCGCCATGGAATGGGCAATGC
>CADBNX010000443.1 GCA_902796115.1 uncultured Eubacteriales bacterium | reverse complement strand
TGCTTCCGGGTCGAAGCCGCAGCGCTCCGCGGCGGAGAAAAAGCGATTCGCAATGAGATCGGTATTGGCTGCCACGTTGTCGATCCGGGCGATCCGATCCACCGTGCGGTCGTGATCGTAATCCGTCTGATAGAGGTAGCACACCTCAGGAAGCACCGTGATGGTCTGGCAAAACGCCAGGGCGTCCAGGGAAAAGGCCAGGTCCTCATAATTGGTCAGGGCGGGGTCGAAGCGCAGCTGATGCTCTGTCAGCAGACTCCGGCGAAAGAGCTTGTTCCACACCGGGGAGAGGTAATTCGCGCGGAAGAGCCGCCCGAATTCTCCGCCGAGCTGCGCCGCGGACAGCCGCAGCCGCTCCGGCATTCGCAGCGTTTCCGTCTTCATCAGCCGGCTGCCGCGGTAATACTGGAACTCCATGCCAAACAGAATCATCCCCGGTTCGTCCGCCGCACAGGAAGATAAAACCGCCTCCGGGATGGGGGAGATTCTGTCGTCCGCGTCCACAAACCAGATATAATCGCCCCTGGCCTCCGCGATGCCCAGATTTCGGGCGGAGGAGACGCCGCCGTTTTCCTTGTGGATGCAGCGCACCGCCGGGTATTGCTCCGCCAGCGAATCGCAGAGCTCCGCCGTTCCGTCCCGGGAACCGTCGTCAATCAGCAGAATCTCCCCGGTGGGCATCCCCGCCCGGAGAATACAGGCGACGGTTTCGGCCAGGGCCTCCCTGCACTGATAGGCGGGGATGATAAAGCTGATATGCATGGCGGATCACCTCACAGAGAGCTGTCATTGGAAGAAGAAACGGAAGGGAGAAATGGTCCTGTCGTTGGTGGCGACATCCAGGAAACGGTAAATGCCGAAGCCGCAGAACAGAATCGGCGCGACGGTGTCAACGGCTTGCAGGAAGCGCCAGCCGAGCAGGGATCGTCGCTCGGAGTTTTGATCGAAGACCATGGGGATGAACACGATGGAAAACTGGAAATAATAATCGGCAAGCCGCTCGAAGATATTGTTGTAGCCGCAGAAGGTTTGGAATACGATGGCGAAGCCCATGTAGCAAAGCAGGGCGTTGTATATGGTGTCGCCCGTGGTGGGCACCCGGAAGATTACCGCGGCGGTGACAATCACCACCATGATCAGCGCTTTGGTGCGCAGGAAGGTCACGTTTGAGAGATCGATGTTGGTATCCTCATCTCGGTAGAAATTATACATGAGATTGATGATCTGGTTGCGGAAGATATAGGTCACCACCAGCAGCCCGGCCAGCAGGAACAGATATGCGCGTCCGGTCTGAATCTTGGCCACCCAATACGCGGGCAGGAACACCAGGGACGGAAAGTGGAACTGGCCGGCGATGAGCACGATCAAAATAAATTTGATGGGCTTTTTTTCAAAAATCTGGTCGAAGGCCAGCATCAGCAGCGCCATGGCGATGCTCTGCTTCAGTGCGGAAAAATGGAAGGTAAAATACAGCAGACCGAAATGGTAAAGAATGGACTGCAGGGGGTTGGGAGAATACTTATAGACCAGGACGCCGAAGCAAAGGGTGACGAAGGCGGAAATCACGGAGATATAGAGCTGATAGTCCGTGCTGATATATACGGTGAAGGCCTTGGTCATGAGGTAGAACAGGGTGTTTCGGCCCTGGGCATAGTCCAGAACCCCGTCCCAGTCCCGGTTCATCATTCGGTTGAAGTTGACCAGATAGGAGGTGGTGGTATCGTTTCCGATATAGTAGGTGTTCCGCAGGCCGTAGACGGCGTACAGGAGCAGACAGGCGACAATCACATACTTCAGATTTTTTTCCCGGGTTCCGTGCATCATCAACGCGGTTACCAGCACCATTCCCACAAGAAGCGCGTAATAATTCATAGTCGCTTATTCCTTTATGAGTTTCGTGAAAAAGTCTTCGGTTTCCGCGGTGACGCGCCCGGCGGAAAGGGTCTGCCCGCGGCGGGCGGCCCGTGCGCCGAGGCTGCCGCGCAGAGAGGCGTCGGTGAGCATCCGCCGCAGGCCGTCCCGCAGGGCCGCCTCGGCGTTTTCTGTGATGAGACCAAATTCGGAATCCCCCAACAGCTCCCGCATCCCGGAGCATTCCGTGGTCACAATGGGCTTCCCAAGAATCAGCCCCTCCGTGACGAAGGTGCTCAGCCCTTCATAGCTGGAGGAACAGACCAGAAGGTCCGCGGCCTTCATGCAGGGGTAGGGATTTGCCTGAAAGCCCAGGAGCCTCGCGGAATCCTCCAGGTGATTTTCCGCGATGATCCGCTCCAGCTTTTCCCGCTGGCTGCCCTCCCCAATGATCCAAAGATCGTGGGGGATGCCCTCCTCCAAAAGCGCCTTGTGGACCCTCAGCAGCATATCGTAGCGCTTTTCCTCCGCCAGCCTGCCCACGGCGGCCATGGTCAGCCGCCTCTTTTCCGGGAGGGCGGCTGGAAGCGCGTCGGCCTTTTCCCGGATGGCGGCGTCGTCCACTGTGTTGTAGAGCACCCCGGTGTCCGCCTCGCGGCCAAAGAGCTTTACGAAGCTGTCCCTGGCTGTCTGGGATACGCAGACGATCCGGTCATAGGCCGCGTACTGCCTGGCGGCCTTGCGGAGGGCTACCGGGTCCTCCCGCAGCTTCCGCGCCAGGTCG
>CADBNX010000442.1 GCA_902796115.1 uncultured Eubacteriales bacterium | reverse complement strand
CGCCGGGGGCGGCTGGGTAAGATCGCGGATCGGATCCTCCTTCGGAACGGCGATGCCGTACCGGATTTCCAGGTAGCGGGCCAGCAGATTGCACAGAAAAACCGCTCCGCCCCGGCCGTCGGACAGGGAATGGAACATCTCCACCGCGACACGGTTTTCCCAGACCAGCCCGCGCAGGCAGTTCTGCCTCAGTTCCTTTCTGCGCATGAAGGTGAGCGGATAGGCAAAATCCTGCCGCACGGTCACGGGGTGTCCGCTTTCCTCCAGGTAATACCAGAAAAGCCCCCTGCGCAGCGTCACAAAAAACGAGGGAAAACGCGGCCGCAGATCGTCCACAGCGCGCTGAAGCACGGTTTCGTCCACGTTTTCCGTCAGCGCGGCGGAAAGCCGGAACGCGTTGCACCAGTCCCGCCGCGCGATCGCGGGAAAAATCAGCGCCGCCGTATCCAGCCGGTACCATTTCCGGTGTGTTTTCCGCAGGTTCTTTTCTTTCATGCCGCCCTCTCACATCATGAAAGTTCTCATCTTCCGAAGCCGGAAGAAGGACTTTGTGCCGGCATCATCATCTCACAGAACGCAAAAAAAAGCAACCGTTATCAGAAGGACTATTCTTCTTTAAACCGGATCACGTTGATTGGGATCAGGCATGAAATCGAAAGCTGTACTTCAGTTATCCTTTGACGGAACCGATCATGACTCCCTTGATAAAATACTTCTGTACAAAAGGATATACACACAGAATGGGTACGGTGGAAACGACAATCAGCGAATACTTCAGCAGATCACGCATTCCCTGGATGGCCTCCTCCAGTTCGGGATCCATCAGCAGTTCAGTATCAATCGAATTCTTTACGAGAATCTGACGAAGAAACAGCTGAAGAGGAAACAGATTCTGATCAGACAGGTAAAGGAAAGCTCTGAAATAGGAATTCCAGTGGGTTACGGCATAATAGAGTGCCAGGACGGATATTACGGCTTTGGACAATGGCAGGACAACGGAGCAGAAATAACGGATATCCGGGCATCCGTCTATACGCGCGGCTTCCAGAAGTTCGCCGGGAATATCCGAAATAAAAGTCCGTGCGATGATCATGTTGTAGACAGAGATGGCACCTGGGATCAGCTGAGACCAGACCGTATTCAGCAAGCCAAGGCTGCGCATGAGAAGATACGTGGGAATCATGCCGCCGGAGAAGATCATGGTAAAGGTGAACAGCCGCATGATGATGTTTCGGCCAACCAGATCCCTGCGCGCCAGCGGATAGGCTGCCATCATAGTCAATGTAACATTGATGGCTGTGCCTGCAACCGTATAAAAGATGGTATTCCGATAGCCGATGAATACCGGCTTATAGGAAAATACGGCTTCATACCCCCGAAGGCTCGGCTCGACCGGCCAGAGAAACACTCTTCCGGTAACGACTGCATCAGGCGAAGAAAATGACGCGGAAAGAATGTATAAAAGCGGATACAGAACCAGCAGTACCAGCAGGGTCATGATGATATGAATGACACAGTAAAAAAACTTGTCTTTCCGGCTGACGGCAATGCTTCTTTGACGGCTCAGCATATGAGAAAACCTCCTCACCAAAGGCTGATATCAGAAACTTTTCTGGATACGAAATTGACCAGAACGATCATTCCCATATTGATGGCAGAGTTGAAAACACCGATGGCAGTGGACAGGGAATAATTCGGCACATCCGAGCTTAAGGCAATCTTATATTCATAGGTGGAGATAACTTCCGATGCGCGCAAATTCATGCTGTTCTGCATCAGATAAATTTTTTCGAACCCGACGGTCATAACATTGCCGCAGCGAAGAATCAGCATGATAATGATGGTGGGGAGTATCCCGGGCAGATCAATATGCCAGACCCGCTGCGCGCGGGTAGCACCGTCGATTTCCGCTGCTTCATGCAGCTCTTCACTGATGCCGGCGAGCGCTGCTACATAAATAATTGATCCCCAACCGAAGCCCTGCCATATGCCTGACCAGACGTATATGTGGGTGAACGCTGTTGGATTTGCCAGCAGATCGGATACGTTTCTTCCTGTGAGGAGCCGGGTAAGCCCAGCATAGATACCGGAAATCGGACTGAAAATCTGGATGATCATACCGACCAGAACGGTCATAGAGATGAAATGAGGAATATAAGTGACTGTCTGTACGAACTTTTTGGCCTTCTGATTCCGGAGCACGTTCAGTCCGAGCGCGAAAAAAACAGGGAGAGGGAAACCGGCAAGAATTGTGTACAGGGATAAGGTTATCGTGTTTCTGACCGCACGTTCAAAGGCATACTGATGGAAAAGATTCTCAAAGTTTGCCAGTCCAATCCAGGCGCTGCCCCATATACCGTCTTTCAGTTTGAACTTTCGGAAGGCGATTTGGAGGCCGACCATTGGAAAATAGCAATAAACGATCAGATACAGCAGCGGAATCAGCAGCAGGAGATACAGCTGCCACTGT
>CADBNX010000441.1 GCA_902796115.1 uncultured Eubacteriales bacterium | reverse complement strand
TTCGCGATGATCCGGAAATGAACCCGGCCATCCGGGAGAACCTCGGCAAACTGCTCCCCGTCCCGGTTCGGCTCTCCGGCATAGGGATCAAAGGAAACGGAAACATCCAGCGGCCACGACTGCTTCATCACGATCATCCTCCTGCTGATTGATTTTTTGGCTTTTGTCCGTACAAATTGTACGGAATCCGGCGCAGAATGTCAAGAAAACAAGAGCTTACAAGAATCCGGAGAATTAATACGAAAATGCGACAAAATAATACAGAAATTTTGCAAAATTATTGACAAAGTTCACACAACCGGGTATAAAAGAAGGTGGGCACGAAAAGCGTGAACACCTGAAGGAGGTTTCTGGCAGATGAAGAAATGGATGGCGCTGCTGACCGCGCTGGTGATGACGGTGCTGTGCGCCGCGGCGACAGCGGAAGAAAAGACGGAGACTGCGGCGGTGAATCAGGAGGCGCTGAAGCTGTTCAGCAGCGAATGGGCGGACGGATTCGCAAGTATAAAGGTTTACGCGGAGGAGGACTACTGGCGGGTATACATCGTCAACGAAAGCGGCTCCACGGAATGGGAGTATTCCTGCCGGTTCGACGAAGCGGAACAGGCGCTGATCTCCCGGGATGAGGAAGCAAACGTGAAGACGGAGATCTCGATTGACGAGGAAGGCTCTGAGATCGACCGGAAAGATGCATACAGCGACGGAAAGGCCCGGTTCTCCCTGAACGGGGAGGGAAAGCTGATCTGGAAGGACGAGAAGGAAGACGCAGGCGCGGCCTACGCTTTCGAGAAAATCGGATGGTTCCAGGGCGTCTGGATCGCGGGGGAGGATATTGACTCCCGGTGGGAACTGTACTGCTACTGGGATGTGGATGAACCCACGGAAGCCGAAACATATTCCGGATACAAGGTTGAAATCGAACGGTATGAAGGCGAAGCCTATACCCACTGGACCTATGGATGCAACTACGACCCGGAAAACAACACGCTGACCTCTTTCACCGGCACCAAGGAATTTGCCGAGAAAGAAGGAGAACCCATTTCGACGGTATACGATGACGGCAAAGCGAAATTCTTCATGGATGACGAAGGCTGCGTCCGGTGGACGGATGAGAACGAAAACGCCGGAGAGGGCCTGCAGTTCAGCATGACGAACGGCTGAGAATAAGGAAAGCAAAGAGCGCTCCGATCAGAGAGGATCGGAGCGCCTTGCATTGCAGGGATTCCGGCGGTTCGGGGGACAATCGGTAAAAAATAGGAAAACAGCTTGACCGGACTGTCCCGAATGTGTGAAAATAGGGGCGGAATTCCAGGCAACTGCCTTTGAAAGGATTAAGGGCATGGTTATCGAATTTCTGGACGAGTCTTTTATCCCGATTTTCCTGATTATCGGGTTTTCCATGAAACTGTGGGCAAGCAGAGGCACGGACAGGACGCTGCGGTATTACTGGCTGACAGTGATCTCCACGCTGATCCTGATCGTCGCGGATGCGCTGGAGAACTGGGCTCAGGGGGATCCGAACCTGCGGTTCTGGCGGATCTTTTTCTCCGTGGTCGGATATGTGATGCGCCCGGGCGCAGCACTGAGCATTGCCATGATCGTTTATCCGGCCACGCACCGGCCCAGGTTTCTCTGGATCCCGTTTGTGCTGAATCTGGGCGTCTATGCGACGGCGTTCTTTTCACCTATTGCCTTCAGCTATGGGGATGACTACAGTTTTACCAGAGGCCCGCTGGGATATACCGTTTTCGTCATCTCATTTTTCTATATTATCTTCGCCGTCTGGATGACCTGGCGGCGGTTCCGGGAAAAGGATCATACCCGGGAGCGCTTTATTCTGTACCTCTGCGCGGTCGCCTGCATCGCCGCCGCGATTCTTGACATGGAAACCGAAGGAGCCCATCTGAACTCCGCGATCATGATCAGCAGCGTTTTCCTCTACATGTTCCGGCGGTCCATCGACACGAACCGGGATGTTCTGACGCTGCTTTTGAACCGCATGTCTTTCTTCGAGGACTGTTCCCGGTTCAACGCATCGATCAGCGCGGTCGGCGCCGCGGATATGAACGGGCTCAAGACCCTGAACGATGTGGTGGGACACGAGGCGGGGGACATCGCCCTGAAGGAGATCGGAAAGTGCCTGGATGAGGTCAGCAACAGGAACATCCTGGCCTACCGGACCGGCGGGGATGAGTTTGCGCTGCTGTTCATCCGTCAGCCGGAAAACACGGTGCACGATACCATGGAGAAATTCAAGGGCCTGGTCAAGGCCAGGGGATATACCGTATCCACCGGATATGCCATGCGGGGCGGGAAATACGCATCCGTGCAGGACCTGATCCGATGGGCGGACGAAAACATGTATGCCAACAAGGCAGCATACTATACGGAGATCAACCATGACCGGCGGAGAACCGGAATGGGCCAGACAGCGGAAAGAAGAGGATAGACAGGGCGGACAGGATAATGAGTCATGCTTTGGAGAAGTGATGCCGATATGCTCTTCAGAGATCTGCTTGTGCGTGTCAGCGTACGGCGGGAGAGGACTG
>CADBNX010000440.1 GCA_902796115.1 uncultured Eubacteriales bacterium | reverse complement strand
TTGGGCGGATGGTGCAGCGACATGCCGTCGATGAAAATCCAGTCCACAAACATATAATCCGGCGGCGTCTCGATCAGGCCGTTATCGCCGAGATAGCCTTCGAACCGGGCAAGCAGCAGCCCCAGCGCCTTCCGGCAGCGTTCCGGAAGGCCGATATGTCCCGTCGCCAGATAGGTATCCCAGAGCATTTTCACCCAGATGCAGCTGTACGTGGTATGAAACATGCGGCCGTTTTCCCGCTCCAGCAGCAGCGCGGTGCGTTCCACGTCGAATTCCGCCAGGCGCATATCCCCGAAAGAAAAGAGCGTCATCAGGCTTTCGATGTAGTAATCGCCCGTGCACGCCAGCGGTTCGCAGTGGCGCGGGCTGTCCAGATGATGCGTCTGGCGGCAGATTTTCAGGGTATGCCTGCAGGTTCCGAGCACCCGGTTCAGCGCCTCGTCGCTGACTGCCGTTTCCGCTTCCTCCGTCACGGGATAATGCGTATCGATCAGCGAAACCCACACGCGCGCGGGTTTCCCTGAGCGGTTTTCCGCTTCGATCAGCAGGTTTCCCGCGCTGTGCAGGGAAAAGCCGCGGTATTCGCCGCTTCCGGCAAAGACCGCCTGCTCCTGTGTGCCCTCTTCCTCCAGCTCCCGGCAGGCGACCCGCACGCGCACCTCCCCCGCGGCTTCCGCCCGGATGCGCACGAAGCCGGCGTATATCATGTCCAGCTCCGCCGTCTCCCGCTTTTTTTCACCCGCGGCCAGCGTGACGCAGGAAGCCTGCAGTTCCCGCTCGCTCCGCACGGGGATGGGCGCGGTTTCGGCATGCCAGATATTCTCCGTCACCGCGGCGGGAACATACGCTTCGGCCGGGACACGTCCGTCATAAGTGCGCGGCGCGCAGAAGGCGCCCGCTTTCCGCACCTGCCAGGTTTCATCCGTGGAGACCGTTTCCCGGGTCCCGTCCGCCAGCGTCAGGACCGCCGAAAGCATGAAGCCGCCGTGGCCCTTCGAGTATTCGCAGATCTGCACGGGCATCATGCGCACCCGGGCAAAAAAAGACAGCACCGCCGTATCGGGGTGCAGTTCCGTTTCGTACGCGTACCAGTTTTCGCGCGGTGTTTCATTGCCGATGAAATCCCCGCCGACGGAAGCAGGGCCGGTTGCGATCATTTCGCCGTTCAGGTACAGCTGAAACGCCGTATCGCCGCTGAAACGCAGGTGCGCTGCGGCAACCGGACGGGAGAAAACGTATTCTTTTCTGAATTCCGCCACGGCGTACCGCGCGTCCCTGTCATTCCTCGGCGAGCTGAACGCGGTGCGCTGATTCTCAGGATAATTCTCCTCCGGCAGCCAGATCCACTTTTCCGTATGCTGCATCGAAGCACCCCCTTCGTTTGCCGTCGCGGTATCCTCCGCCTACAGCCCCTCCAGCAGATACGGCTTCCCGTATTTTCCGGTCAGTTCCCAGGGCATTTTCCCCTGCCGGTACGACTGCTCCATCAAGTCCGTCAGTCCGGCCACGGTCACGGTATCATCCATCACACGGATTTCCCCGCTCATTTCCGTCCGCAGGTCCAATACCGGTGCGCGCAGCGTCGCCGCGCTCACGAGGCGCAGATGCGGCATTGCTGTTTCCGGGGTGCACACGGGTTGCCGCACGCCCCGCAGCACATCGCACGCGTACGGGATCTTCCGGCTGTACTGCGGCCGGACCGCCCCGTAGCGCTTCTCCGCGCCGTCCGCCGTCACGGCGCGCACCGCGCTCTCTTCAGGGCTGGCTTCGTCGATCAGCACCGTGCCCTTTTCAAAGCGGAGCGTCAGAAGCGGGTCGATCGTCCGCTCGCAGGTATGGGTAGCCAGAAAATCCACCCGTGCCCCCGCGGCCCGGGTGCGGATCATGGCCGTATCAAAGGTTTCGATCTCATGCGCGCGCAAAAGAAGCGTCTGCGCCTCCTCCGGCATGGCGGAGCGGTCGGGAGCGTCCCCCAGGAGGAAAAACATGATGTGCAGGTAATGCGCGCAGGCGTTCATCGCGATGCTGTCCAGCACGGGCTTGCCCGCAAAGGTCTTCCTGGCGCACCAGGACCTGGCCCAGTATGCGGATTTTCTCGGCCAGCAGATCAGCGCGGACGCGGAAATCGGCGCGCCGAACCGTCCCGCCAGGATGTCCTCCTTCAGGTTCAGGATCGCTTCGGTATAGCACAGCTGGTA
>CADBNX010000439.1 GCA_902796115.1 uncultured Eubacteriales bacterium | reverse complement strand
CAGCCCATTGTCCCTGGCCTGCCGGCGGTGCATGGCGGTGGAGGAGCGGCTGCCGCCGTAGGCGGTGTTGCACTCCACGATGGTGCCGTTCACCAGATGAACGAGGTCTGCGATCAGCTCCGGCCGCAGGTAATTGCTGCGGGTGCTTTCGCCGGTGGACATTTTGACGCCCACCCTGCCGGGAAGCTCCACGCCGAGTGCTTCATAGGCTTTCACCAGCGCTTCCGGGGTAATATCGCTGAGGAAGTACACAACAGGCGCGCTTTCATCCTCCGTGCAGTAAGGCAGGACGCTCGTGTCAAGGCTGACACCGCCGTTGGTCACCAGGCTGTCAGCAGAGGCGGAAGCGCACAGCATGCAAAGGAGCAGAACAAAGGCAAACAGTCTTTTCACGGTCATTCCTCCTTCAGATTTTCTGACTGCCTGTGGACCAGACATGTTTTTCTTTGGCGTTCGCGGGTTTGTTCTGCGCCATCACGCCCGCAAGCGGATGCGGCACATAGGGCGCTTCCAGATACGCGATTTCTTCTTCCGTCAGTTCAAGCTCTGTCGCCTTCACAGCGCCGTCCACATGATGGATCTTCGTCGCGCCGACCACCGGGGAAGCAGTCTTTGTCAGCAGCCAGGCCAGCGAGATTTCCGTCATGGTCACGCCGCGCTTTTCAGCCAGTTCCGCGACCCGGCCGATGATGACGCCGTCCTGCCGGGCGGTGGCGTCGTACTTGAATCTGGCATAGGCGTCCTTTTCCAGCCGTTCGGTGGTTTCACCCGGCTTTCTGGAAAGCCTGCCGGATGCCAGGGCGCTGTAGGGAGTCAGAGCGATGCCTTCCTCCCGGCAGTAGGGCACCATTTCCCGTTCCTCTTCCCGGAAAATCAGGTTGTAATGCCCCTGCACGGAAATGAATCCTGCCCAGCCTTCGCGCTCCGCGATGGCGTTGGCCTTGGCCAGCTGCCAGGCGAAGCAGTTGGAGATGCCGATGTACCGGGCTTTGCCCGCCTTCACCGCCCGGTTCAGGCCGTCGAGGATGTCTTCGACGGGCGTCTGCCAGTCCCACATGTGGTAAATGTACAGATCCACATAGTCCATGCCGAGGTTCTGCAGGCTCTTGTTGATCATGCGCCCGATATGCTGCTGCCCGGTGACGCCGGCTTCAATCTCTTCCTGTGTGCGGGGAAGGAACTTGGTGGCTACGATGACCTCATCCCTTTTCGTGAAATCCCGCAGGGCGCGGCCGAGGTACTGCTCACTGGTGCCGCTCTGGTAGGCGATGGCCGTGTCGTAGAAGTTGACGCCCCTCTCCAGCCCATGCCGGATGATTTCCCGGGAACGCGCCTCGTCCAGTGTCCAGCCGTGCTGGCCCAGGCTCGGGTCGCCGAAGCCCATGCATCCCATGCAGACGCGGGAAACGGTCAGGTCGGTTTTGCCGAGTTTTGTGTATTTCATCGCCTCAGACCCCCTTATCATTCGGCAGCAGTTTCCGGAGACAGGAACAGGTGAGCTCATAGGCGGACTGGTACACATACGGGATGCCTGCCCGCGCCATGGCGGCTTTCTGCTTCTCCGTTACGCTCGTATAGGGATAGATCCCGTAAATAAAGGGAAAGAACGCATACAGGAATTGCTGCCGGGCATTCCCGTCCATCTGCGGAACATACATTTCCAGCATGCGGGTGACGGCATCCAGGGAAGCGCCGAAGGCAGTTTTGAACTCCGCCAGGCACTCCGGACGGGAATTGGCTTCCATGTCGTACAGGTTCATGGACAGCAGCCGGAGCAGCCTGGGCCTGTCCGTCAGGGAACGGGCCAGCGTATCGGCCAGCTCATCACGGGTCATTGATTCTTGCCGGGCCATCACCGCGTTCATGGCGTCCACCCAGATCTCATATTCCTTCTGCAGCAGCGCCAGGAAGATCTCTTCCTTTGTTTAAAAGTAGTTATAGATCGAGGTGCGGGTGAAGCTTGTCGCCGCGCCGATCTCCTTGATGGTGATCTCCCTGAAGCTCATGGTTTCATACAGTTTCGCGCAGGCGGCAATGATTTCTTCCTTGCGCGCCGCCGTCAGCTTCGGTGATCCTCTTGACATGGCACATCCCTCCCTGATTAAAACTGACACGGTGTCAGCATTGCTATCGTATCACAATTCTGACACCGTGTCAATATAAAAAATGCGTGCGGTATTTTTCTTGAATAATCTTCTCCGTTGTGCTATTCTGCGTATGAAATCGTTTTTCAGGGGGTGCCGGGATGGCTGAACGGCAGGTGAAATCGAAGAAGCGCGTGGCGGACCACGGCGAGGTGTTCACGGCGCAGCGCGAGGTGAACGCCATGCTGGATCTGGTGAAACAGGAGACCGAGCGCATTGACAGCCGTTTCCTGGAACCTGCCTGCGGGGACGGGAATTTCCTGGCCGAAATCCTGCGCAGAAAACTGAACGCGGCGGAAGCGCGCTATGGCAGGAGCGCGGCCGATTATGAAAAATACGCGGTGCTGGCTGCAACCGGCATTTACGGGGTGGATATCCTGCAGGACAATGTGGAAGAATGCCGCAAGCGCCTTTTTGAAATTTGGGACGAAGCCTACGCCGCCCACTGCAAGCGTGAATGCAGGGAGGAAGTACGCGAAGCGGTGCGCTTCATTCTGACGCGAAACATCCTGTGCGGCAACGCCCTGACGCTGAAAAAGGTGAACGGCGAGGGGGAGGACACGGACGAACCCATCATCTTTTCCGAGTGGGTATTTACCGGCGGCAGCAGCGTAAAGCGCAGCGATTACCGCCTGGACGTGCTGATGAAGGAAAACCTGGACGCCGAAAACTACAACCAGCAGGTCACGCTGTTTCCGGGCGAGGACAGCAACGCCGAAAACTGGATGCCGGATCCCGCCGATCCGAAGAAAAGCATCCCGAAACCGATCCGGGAGTTTCCGCCGGTG
>CADBNX010000438.1 GCA_902796115.1 uncultured Eubacteriales bacterium | reverse complement strand
TAGCAAAAGGAGTTCTTCTTTCATAGGCATAGCTCTAAGCTTCCCCGAACCCCACGCCTAGCGTGGGGTTTTCTTTGTCAAAAACGGGGCCGCTGCGCATCCGCAGCAGCCCCCGGCAGGAACAGGATATTCTGCTTTATCCCTCTGCCTCTTCCTCGGGATGCACCATGTACACGGAGAGGCAGATCACCGTATCATCCTCGCCCGGGAAGAACACGCTCATCACGATGTTGCCGTCTTCCAGCAGTTCAATCACGAAATCCCGGTCCGCGGCGTCCTTGCCCTGCAGCTGGCCCGCTTCGAAAACATAGGGCATTTCCAGCGTGACGAATTCGCCGTACTCGTTCTGAATATCCTGCAGCACCATGCCATCGCCGATGCGGTAGGGCATGAAGTTGTAGTCAAAGGAACCGGCCAGCGTTTGCTCGGTGATGTATTCGGCATCGGCGAACGCGACGTTCAGCACCCATTCGCCTTCAAACGCGGCTTCTTCCACAACGGTGTTTTCGTCTTCGCTCACAACAAGGGGCATATCTTCGAAGAGAGGGATCTCCATATCGGCAAAAGCGGCGCACGCGGTGCACAGCAGGCAGAGGCTCATCAGGATCGCAATAATCTTTTTCATGGTTCGGTTTCTCCTTTGTTTGTTCTCGGATGTTTCATCCGGTCCGGATTGCGTCCGGCATGTATTGATACGCAGCCATTCTGCGGATGGCAGCAAAACGGGAAATTATTTAGGGAAGAGGCAACAGTCAGTTTCTCGCTTCACTCCGGTAAGGCAACAGGCAAAGTTTGATCGTACTTAAGATCATTATTCATCATTCATTTTTCAGTTTTCAGCCTTCAGTTCCCTATTCCCTCTTCCCTATTCCACATAGTGGATCCGGCTTTCGTCAAACCTGTCCTGCTGCTTTCTCTCTTCCGCCGGATAGCCATACGGGAAGATCGCAAAAGCACGCACGCTGTCTGGCAGCTCCAGCACTTTCTCCACGGCTTTCATCCGCTCTTCCTGCGGCGCGATTCCCAGCCAGACGCCCCCCAGTCCCTGCGCGTCCGTTTCCAGCCACAGGTTTTCCATGGCGATGGATAGATCGATCTGCGCATAGGCGGGAATCATGCAGTCCCTCCGATAAACGGACACGATCGCTGCCGGCGCATGCTTCGTCATTCCGGCATACGGGCTGACCCGCGACAGCGCCTCCAGTTTTTCCCGATTGGTAACCACGTAAAACTCCCATGGCTGCTGATTGGCCGCCGAAGGCGCCTGCATGGCCGCACGCAGGATCGCCTGTGTTTTCTCTTTTTCAACAGGCCTGTCCTGATATTTTCTGATGCTGACTCTGGTGTAAAGGTTATTCATGCTTTTCCCCTTTCGTCTGCTGCGTTTTCCGCGCTTCCTCGAAAGCCCGTTTGATCCGGAGGTCGGGAACGATCCACGGCGCCACCGCCGGCACCAGCAGCGGGCAGGAAACATAGTGCAGCCCGGGAATGAACGTGGCGATCAGCGCCAGGCCTTCCACCGCGAACGTCCACGCCTCCTTCCTGCTCTCATTCAATGCCGATTTCAGCGCCTCGCTGTCGTTGGCGCGGAGGATAGCTTTCTCCAGCAGATAGTAGCTGACCGCGCCGGCAAGATTGATGATCACGTATACCCGCACCGGGAATACGGCAAACCGGGATCTTCCGACCCAGCCCGTTCCCACCGGCATGAACGACATCACGAACAGATACAACAGATTCGACCACAGCACCTTCCCGTCCACCCGCTCCGTGGCCTGCAGCAGGTGATGATGATTGACCCAGTTCGTACCGATCAGGATAAAGCTGATCAGGTAGCACCCCACCAGCGGCATCACGCTCATCAGCGCCGGCATGTCGTCCCCCTCCGGCAGATCAAGCAGCAGCACCGTGATGGTGATGATGATGGCGATGACCCCATCGCTGAAAGCTTCCAGACGCCCTTTGGTCATGTACAGCCCGTCCTCTCGTCGGATATGCCGGTTTGACAATGAGCCGGGTCCATCATC
The DNA here is from genome assembly GCA_902796115.1 of uncultured Eubacteriales bacterium. Taxonomy (GTDB): domain Bacteria; phylum Bacillota; class Clostridia; order Christensenellales; family Aristaeellaceae; genus RUG756. The sequence goes on along the minus strand of CADBNX010000438.1, from coordinate 2,678 downwards.
CGGAACAGCGGATACGTCCCGGCCGGCATGGGTATTATATGCCCTTCGCATCCGGAATTCAACGGGTCCGACAAACGGAAGAATTGGGATGGGGGCAGCCGCGCTTGACGCCCGCTGAAACCGCCTGCTATAATCATACATGAGGAGGTATGCGCCATGATTTTCACGCTCATTTTCTGCGGCATCGTTATCCCGATCATTGCCGTCGTCTGGATCGGAGCGGAGATGCACGACAAGGAATCCCGCAGGCAGGCAGGCCTTCCGCCGAAGCGTTATCACGACATCGTTGACCTCGACGTCACATACACCTATAACCTGAACAGCCCGCCCCCGAAACATACGACCCTCCTTGACGTCATGACCGCCGGGTCCCCGCCGCGCCGCGCGCCGGGCAAAAGCGCTTCCCGTCACGATCATGATCATGAACGCGACTGGTACTGACGCCAAATCATCATCACCCGGAAAAATCAACCCACCCCCTATTGCCTGTTGCCTATTCCCTATGCAAAAGGCGCTGCCGTTTCCGGCAGCGCCTCTGCATACGCTGAAATCTGCGCAGGAGAAGAGAATTACTCGTCCTCGTCCTCGTCGGTCTGCGCGTTCTTTTCAATGATCTTCTTGGCCACGTCGCCGGGCACTTCCTCGTAGCGCTCGAACTTCATGGTGAAGGAACCTCTGGCCTGGGTCATGGAACGCAGGTCCGTCGCGTACTTGAACATTTCCGCGAGCGGCGCTTCCGCGGTGACACGCTGCAGGCCGTCCACCTGATCCATACCCATGATGCGGCCGCGGCGCTTGTTCATATCGCCCATGATATCGCCCATGTACTCATCGGGCACGAAAACTTCCACGTGCATGATGGGCTCAAGCAGGACGGGGTTCGCTTCCTTGCAGCCCTTCTTATAAGCGATGCGGGCAGCGGTTTTGAAAGCCATTTCGGAGCTGTCCACCGGGTGGGAGGAACCGTCGTACAGTTTGGCGCGGAGACCTACCATGGGATAGCCGGCCAGAACGCCGCGCACGATGTTCTCGCGCAGGCCCTTTTCAACGGAGGGGATAAAGTTCCTCGGCACAGCGCCGCCGACGACCGCGTCCACGAACTCGAAGTCCTGCGTGGTATCGCCGATGGGAGAGAACTCGATCCACACGTCGCCGAACTGGCCGTGTCCGCCGGACTGTTTCTTATGACGGCCCTGGCAGGAAACGGTCTTGCGGATGGTCTCGCGGTAGGGGATCTTGGGATCGTCCAGCACGGACTGCGCGCCGAACTTGGTGGCTAGCTTGTTGCGGATCACATCCAGGTGCAGTTCGCCCTGACCGGAAACCAGAGTCTCGGTGGTTTCCGCGTTCTTTTCCACCTTGATGGAAGGATCTTCTTCCTGCAGACGGTTCAGACCGGAGAACACCTTGTCTTCTTCGCCCTGCTTGGCGGCGGAGATGGACTTGGAAATGCAGGGTTCCGGATAGGCGATGGTCGGGAACTTGATCACGTTGCCGCTCTCACACAGCGTGTCGCCGGAAGCGGTCAGCTGAAGCTTCGAAAGAGCGCCGATGTCGCCGGCATACAGCGTGGAGGCGTTCGTCTGCTTCTTGCCGCGCATCACAAAGAGGCCGCCGGCTTTTTCCGCTTTTTCCGCGGTGGAGTTATACAGCGCGGTCGCGGCGGTCAGCTTGCCGGAGCAGACACGGAACAGGGACAGCTTGCCGACGAACGGGTCGGCAACGGTCTTGAACACAAACGCGGAGAAAGGCTCGTTGGAGTCGCACTTGACTTCGATCTTTTCGCCCTTGCCGTTTTCGGCTTCCAGGACGGCGCCTTCCTGAGAAGGCAGATACGCGACCAGCATATCCAGCAGCTTGGCAATGCCCACGCCGGTGAGGCTGGAAACCGCCACGACCGGAACGATGGAGCCGTTCACCATGCCAGCGCGGAAGCCCTGCAGGATTTCCTCGTGCGTGAGCTCCTCGCCGTCCAGGTACTTGAGCATCAGTTCGTCATCCGCGCTGGCAGCCGCTTCCGTCAGTTCTTCCATAGCGGTCTGAATGGAGGACGCCATGTCGGCGGGAACGGGCACTTCCTTGAGTGCTTTGCCGGTGCCTTCGTAGGCTTTGTTCTCCAGCACGTTGATGACGCCCTTGAAAGCGGCGCCTTCGCCGATGGGGATCAGGAGCGGCACGACGGAGGTGCCGAATTTGTCACGGAGCTGATCGACTACTTTGTTGTAGTTCGCGTTTTCCGTATCCATACGGTTTACGATGAACATTTTGCAGACATCGTTCTTAGTTGCCTGGGCCCAGGCTTTTTCCGCGCCGACAGTGAGGCCGCTGACGGCTCCCACAACGATACCGGCCGTTTTGACCACGCGCATGGCGCCGACCATTTCACCGATGAAGTCGAAATAGCCCGGAACGTCCACGACGTTGATTTTCACTTTGTTCCACTCGATCGGAGCGACCGCCGTGCTGATGGAGATGCGGCGTTTGATTTCTTCCGGGTCATAGTCGGAAACGGTGTTGCCGTCTTCGATTTTGCCCTGTCTGTCAATGTGGCCCGCAGCGAAGAGCATCGCCTCTGTCAAGGTCGTTTTGCCCTCGCTGCCATGACCAACGAGCGCGATATTGCGGATGGATGCGGTTTGGTAGTCTGCCATAATCGATTGCCCCCTGTATCAGTTAAT
>CADBNX010000437.1 GCA_902796115.1 uncultured Eubacteriales bacterium | reverse complement strand
GTCATGCCGATCAGATTGATGGAGGAATCAGCGTACAGCGCGCCGCCCTGATAGGCGTCCTTCCGTCTTTCCGCGCAGCAGGCCAGCCCTGAGGAAAACAGCGGCGACGGATTCAGCCGCGCGTAGCATTTTTCCCACGCGTCAACGCGCTTCATGCTCATGGCGACGGCATGCGCCGTCTGCCTGTGCACCGCGTCAAGAAACGCCTGAAAATCTTCAAAATCCGCCGCTTCCCCCGTGCGCGGCCCGATCTGCTCTCCCGTGCGCGGGTCACGGCCGTCAAAGAGCGCCGTCTCGACGCATTTGAGCATGCTGACCGTTCCCGCGCAGGTGCAGGGCACTTCGCCATACGCGTCCGGTTCGTAGCAGCCCACCGGCACATAATCCCGCGCGTCGGCGGGCGCGACGCCGAGCTTTTCCAATGCCGGGATCACGGAATCGTCGTTCATGAATACGTAGCTTGAGCGTCCGCCGCGGATGCTGCCGAGCACCTTTTTCAGATATTCGTCCGGCACGCCGTCCGTGACCCGGATCTGAAATTTGGGGCTGTAGAGGCCCATGCCGTCGTATACTTCGCGCAAAAGCTCCGTCAGCCCGTTAACGGCGCAGTTTCCGTCCCGGTCCTGCCCCGCCAGGCAGATGGGAATGTTGTTCGGGTGATTGATGGCGCTGATCCTGGCGTAAAAGTGCCGCAGGAATTCCTTTTCCTCTTCCAAAGTGTATTTTCCTTCTGCCGTATCGCGCGCAAAGAACGGCAGCAGCAGCTGATCCAGTCTTCCGAAGGAGCGCACATAGGTGCCCTCGATCTCCGTCTGCACAATGTATACCAGCAGCATCAGCTGCAGCGCCTCCGGCACGCTTTCGGGCGCGTGCGCCGCAAGGCCCGAAAGAAAAGCCGCGCAGGGCGCCCCGTCCGCGCGCGCCGCCAGCCGGAGGGCATAGGTACGCATCCCCTCCCATACGATGACGCCCGCCTGCGTGAATCCGGCGCTGCCGTCCGGCGCTTGCGCCGCCTTCAATTCCGCCGGGATGCCGGGGATTCCGAGGCGCAGGATCCTCTCCCAGTCCGGACAGGTGTGGCTGCAGTCCAGCCCGCCGCTCCAGGCGCGCAGGCGCGCCCCCCCTTCCGTTTCCGCGAGCGCGTCCCGCAGGGCCGCGTTCTCTTCCTTTTCCCGCGCAGTCCACTCCTCGCGCACCCGCAGGAGCGTGTTTTCGTGGCGGATACGGTCCGCGAAAACGGCGTGTTTCTCCACGGCCACGGGCGCGTTTTCCAGGATATACGCGGTCATGCGGGCCTTGATCACGGCCCGGCTTTCCGCGCAAAAGCGTTCTTCGATTTCATGCAGCGCTTTTTCCAGCGCTTCCCGGTCCGGCCCCTCCGACCAGTCCGGATGCCGCACACCCCGAAGGATCTCGTCTTTCAGCGCTTCATACGGAAGCATCACCCTCACCCCTTCTGTGCGTATTATACCGCTTTTTTTCTTTTTCTCCAGTGTATTTTTCGGAAAACCTGCACTTTTCAGATATTTGCTTTACGCGCATCACGTCAAAATTTCTGCCCACATGTAAAAATCTGGCCCTTGCGGGAAAAGAGGCGAAAATCCTATAATAAACATAAGTCAATTCCGGCCGGAATTGTAGTATTCATTCGATCGATCAGGAGGAATCATCATGAAGAAATTCATTACCGTCCTCGTCGCGCTGTGCATGCTGCTCAGCTGCACCGCTGCGCTCGCCATCGACCAGCATGAGCCGGATTATCTGGCAAAGCAGATGGAGCTCATGAAGGAAAACCTGATCCCCTACTGGGAGGAGAAGGGCGAAGGCGACATCATCAAGCCCTATGACGAGCCCGTGACCGTACATGTGGTCAACTATTACGGCTCCAGCACGGAAGCCAATATGGCGATCTGGAACGAGTGGTGGGGCGAAACCCTCGAGAACAACCGTTTCGCGCAGGCCTGCCGCGAAATCCTGAATATCGACATCGTGTACGACTGGCTTGCCAACTCCGCCGATAACGGATACATCACGAAAATGCGCCTTGAAATGGCGGCCGGCAACCTGCCCGATGTGTGGCTGGTCACCGATCAGACCGACCTGCTGCAGCTGGCGGCGAACGAGCTGATCATCCCGGTGGACGACGTCATCAAGGACACCATGACCCAGGAAGATCAGGACATCATCTTCTCCGACGGCGGCCGCCTGGTGGAAATGGCCTCCTATGAGGGCAAGTGCTACGGCATCCCGAGGAACATTTCCGATACCGATACCTTCTCCTATATCTGGCTCCGCAAGGACTGGATGGAGAAGCTGGGCCTCGAAGCCCCGAAGACCATCGACGACCTGAAAGCCATCATGGACGCCTTCATGGCGGCGGACTTTGACGGCGACGGCCAGGCCAACACCTTCGGCATGGTCATCGACAAGGATCTCTACTACGGCACCCGCGGCCTGTTCGCGGCCTTCAACGCCCGTCCGGAATTCTGGATCGAGAAGGACGGCAAGGTGGAATGGGGCGGCGTACAGCCCGAAGTGAAGGAAGCCCTTTCCTTCCTGCATACGCTCTATGAGGAAGGCTATCTGGACAAGGAATTCATCACCCAGACCAACGGCACCGCGCTCGGAACCGCGCTGGCGGGCAAAGCGGGCGTCCTCTATGCCGGACACTGGGTCGCGCATCAGCTGCAGACCATGCTGGAAGAGCATCCCGAAGCCGAATGGTACTGCGTGAACCTGCCCTCCGTGACGGGCGAACCGGTCTATCAGCTGCTGAACCCCGTACGCCGCGGCTGGGTCGTGATCAACGCGAATTACGATCATCCCGAAATCGTGGGCAAGATCAGCGCGCTGTGCTCCTTCACCTACCGTTCCGGCGTCACCCTGGGCTCCTTCTGGATGTCCAACGACGACGCGCAGACCCTGCAGCCCTTCCAGGGCTCCGTGTCCAGCTGGGACAACTACGACACCTGGCTGAACCTGCTGCAGGTGTTTGAGACCGGCGACGAATCGCTGCTGCGCTCGAAAGCCATCACCTACTGGGCCAACTTCCACACCTCTTCCGAATGGGCCTGGATGCATATGTTCGGTCCGGACGACGGCACGCCGATGCAGGTGCTGGCCGACGCGATCAACAACGACCGCATCAGCTACGACGCGTTCCTGGGCGCCCAGAGCGAATTCATGCAGGACCGCTGGAGCGCCATCAAGTCCGAGCAGCTGGCCGCGTTCATCCGCATCATCATCGGTGAAGTCGGCGTGGACGAGGGCTTCGACGCCTGGCTGCAGTCCTTCAGCTCCATGGGCGGAGACCGGATCACCGAAGAAGTGAACGAGTGGTACGCCAGCAAATAAGATTTCCTTTCGCGTGCGGAAACCCGCACAGGAAAGGAAATGGCCGGAATTAACCTGAATTTCGCGCCAGCCGTGCCCCGGAGGGCACGGCTGGCCATTTCCGAATCCGGATCACCCGCAAAGGAGGCTGCCCTTATGACCGTAAAACCGCAGACCGGAGTCAAAAAAAAGCGGCGGTTTTCATCCTATGAAATCCCGCTGCATCTGATGCTGATTCCCGGGATCCTGGTCATATTCCTGTTCCATTATGTGCCGCTGGGCGGCCTCGTGATCGCGTTCCAGCGCTTCGTGCCCGCCAAGGGCATGTTCGGCAATCAGCGCTGGGTCGGCTTTGACAATTTCGAGTACGTCTTTTCCATGCCCAATACCTGGAACGTGATCCGCAACACGGTGGTGATCGCTTTCAGCAAAATCGTGCTGGGCCTCGTCGTGCCCATCACCGTGGCGCTGATGCTGAACGAACTGCAGAACCGGAAGCTGAAGCGCACCATCCAGACCGTCATTTATTTCCCCCACTTCCTGTCCTGGGTCATTTTCGGCTCCATCATCATCGACCTGCTCTCCCCCTCCTACGGCATCGTGAACCAGTTCCTGGGGCTGTTGGGCGCGGAACCGGTCTTTTTCCTGGGGGACAACCGCTATTTCCAGCAAACCATCATTTTCACCGACCTGTGGAAGAATTTCGGCTATGGCACCGTGGTGTACATGGCCTCCATTACCGGCATAGATCCCACCCTGTACGAAGCTGCCGCCATTGACGGCGCAGGCCGCTGGAAGCAGACCTGGCATGTGACGCTGCCCGGCATGCGCATGATCATCGTGCTGATGATGGTGCTCAGCCTGGGCAACGTGCTCAACGCGGGCTTCGATCAGGTTTACAATATGTACAACACCGTCGTGTATCCCACGGGCGATATCATCGATACGATGATGTACCGCCTGGGCCTGGAGAGCGCCAAATTCGGCCCCGCCACCGCCGTCAGCCTGCTCAAGTCCGGCGTTTCCATGCTGTTTATTTCCGTATCCTATTACGTGGCCATCAAGTTCTTCGATTACCGGCTGTTCTGAGGAGGGATCAACATGAAAAGCGAAATGAAACCCATGGCGATGCATCCCTCCCATATCAAGGACACCCCGGGCCGCAGGGTGTTCCGCATCGTGAACGGCACCGTGCTGATCCTGCTGATGCTGATCTGCTTCCTGCCGTTTGTGAACGTCATCGCGATGTCCTTCAGCAGCAACTATTTTGTGCAGATCCACGCGGTCAGCTTCTGGCCCCGGGGCTTTACCACCGCGGCGTATCAGTATATCCTGTCCCGGAAAACCTTCTGGACCTCGTTCCGGTTCTCCCTTTTCCGGGTGCTGCTCGGCACGGCCATCAACCTGTTCCTGATCATCCTGACGGCATACCCGCTGTCCAAGGATAAAGGCAAGCTGCACTTCCGCGGCGTGTACACCTGGTATTTCTTTATTACGATGCTGGTCGGGGGCGGCATGATCCCGAATTACCTGCTGATCAGCAATCTGGGCCTGCGCGACTCGATCTGGGCGCTGGTGCTGCCCGGCGCGCTGCCCATTTTCAACCTGGTACTGATGCTGAACTTTTTCCGCCAGGTGCCGCAGGAACTGGAAGAAGCCGCGATGATCGACGGCGCGGGGCACATCCGCACCCTGGTGCAGATCTACCTGCCCGTATCCATCCCGTCGATCGCGACCATCGCGCTCTTCTGCATCGTGGGGCACTGGAACGCGTGGTTCGACGGCATGATCTATATGACCTCCCTGACCAAAATCCCGCTGCAGACCTACCTGCGCACCATCATCATCGATATGAAGGTGGCGGACATGACGGCGGATGATTACGAGCTGTACGCCATGCTTTCCGACCGCACGGTGAAATGCTCCCAGATCATCGTCGCCACCATCCCGATCCTGTGCGTGTATCCGTTCCTGCAGCGCTACTTCGTTACCGGCATCGTGCTGGGCAGCGTAAAGGGATAAATATTGACAGAACCACGTTCATCCGCTATGATGGAGCCGGAACAGTTCTCCGAAAACGCAGGCGGCTGCTTTTCGGTTCCGACAAGGGTAATGGTGGAGGAATGATGATGCCGACAGCAGCGATCGATCTCGAACGGTATCTGGAGGATATCGAATCCCGGCTGATCCCCGCGCAGGAAGAAGACATCCTGGATGCCTGGATGCGCTGGGCAAACCGTGAAAACGGCAGCGGACCGTATGAAGCGCCGAAACGGCAGCCCGCGCCGTCGCGCCTTGAATGGCCGCACATTCCCATCAACGACGCGATCGCCGACGATACCCTGTGCCTGTACCGCGAACTGGAGGGCGTGAACCGCGCGCTTGAAAACGGAACGTCCTATATCCTGCGCGTGCGCGCCAATTACGGAGTGGGCAACGTATCCACGTGCTTCGGCTGCGAAACGTTTGTGATGCCGGAGGAAACGGACACCCTGCCGAACGTGAAGGCGCTTGATGAGGACGCCGTCGCCCGGATGGCCGAAGCACCCCTGCCCGGGCCCGATGCCGGGAACATGCCCGCCATTGAGCGCTTTGCGCGGCTCTTTTCCGGTATCCAGCAGCGCTATCCGCGCATCGGACGGTTCATCCGGCCGGAACAGCCCGATCTGCAGGGCCCGGTGGATAATCTGGAGCTCATCATGGGGTCCAGCCCCATGTTTTTTGCCATGATGGACGACGCGGAGCTGGTGCACGCGCTGCTGAAGAAAATCACCGCCCTGATGGAGCGGTGCATGGATACCTGGCTCGCGTATTTTCCCGAAAACAGAAAATTTGCGAATTATTTCCGGCAGGTGGACAGGGGCATGATCTGCGTCCGGGACGACAGCGCCATGAATCTGTCCGTCGATTTCTTTGACGAATACATCGCGCCTTATGACAGCCGTCTGCTCAAAAAATACGGCGGGATCGTTCATTTCTGCGGACGGGGCGACCATTTCATCGGACACCTGGCGGAGCTGGAAGGCCTTGCCGGCATCAATATGTCGCAGCCCCATCTGAACGATATGAATAAAGTGTATGCCGCGACCATCGACCGCGGCATCCATCTGGGCCTGTCCGCGCCGAAAATCCCGGACACGAAAGGACACGACGCGCGCAACCTGGTATGGCTGCCGTAACGGGAACTTCCCCTGCCGGAGAAAGCGGGCAGAAAGCCATGGCAAAGACAGCAAAACCGAACTTCATCATCGTCATGACCGATCAGCAGCAGGACAGCGCGCGCAAAAGCCGCGCTTTTGCGCTGGATACGATGCCTTTCCTGGATTCCTTTGCGGCGGAAGGCGCCGATTTTGCGTGCGCGTACACATCCAACCCCACCTGCATGCCCGCGCGGGTGAGCCTGTTCACCGGGCGTTATCCCTCCTGCCACCGCGTCCGTACCAATCACAACATGCGGGACGCGTATTATACGAAGGATCTTCTGGACGTTCTCCGGGAAGCGGGCTGGCGCACCGCGCTGTGCGGAAAGAACCATTCGCATCATTCGCCGCAGGATTTTGATTTCTGCCGCAGAAACGGCCATCTGGGCAATGAGGGAGAAGTGAATTCCACCCCGGAAGAAGAAGCGTTCGCGGCCTTTCTCCGTTCCACGAACCACATGGAAACCCACATTCCCTCTCCCGGCGGCCTTGCCGTGCAGCACCCGTACCGCAACGTATCGGACGCGCTGGCATTCATCGATTCCTGCCCGGAAGATCAGCCGTTTTTTGCCTGGGTCTCCTTCGCGGAACCGCACAATCCCTATCAGGTGCCGGAAGGGTATTTTGACCTCTTCCCGCCATCCGCGCTGCCCGCGCCGCACGCGGGCAAGGAAGCGCTGCCCGGAAAAGGACCCTCCTATGAATGGCTGCGCGGCGTGTGGGAAAAGGTGCTCGGGCCGGATATCGAAAACCGCATCCTGCGCGCCCGCTCCAATTATTACGGCATGCTGCGCCTGATCGACGATCAGTTCCGCCGCCTCGTCGAGGGCATCGACGCGCGCGGGCTGAAGGAAAACACGTATATCATCTATCTGTCCGATCACGGAGATTACGCCGGGGAATACGGGCTGATCCGCAAAGGCGCGGGACTGCCCGAGGTACTCACGCGCATCCCGCTGGCGATCCGCGGACCGGGAATCCGCAATAAGCGGTTTTGCGAATGCGTCAGCATCGTCGATCTGTTTCCCACCGTATGCGATATCCTGGGCGTTCCCATTCCCTTCGGCGTACAGGGCCGCAGCCTGCTGCCGCTGCTGAAAGGAGAAAAAGTACCGGAAGGGGAATTTGACACCGCGTACTGCGAGAGCGGCTTTTCCGGCCTGTACTGGACGGAGAAGGACAGCCTGACCCTGTGGGAGGAAGGCGCCTGCGACCGGGAGCTGACGCGGTTTGACTGCCTGAACACCTGGACCCAGTGCGGGCAGGCGCGCATGGTGCGCAAAGGGGACTGGAAGCTGACCTGCGACATGATGGGCCGCGCGGCGCTCTTCTGCCTGAAGGAGGATCCCTTCGAAATCCGGAACCGCATCGACGATCCCGCCTGCCTGCCGGTGAAGGCGGACATGCTGAAGGAAATGGCCGCCGCAATGATGCGGGCCGCGGACCCCTTGCCCGCTCCGCACCGCCGCTACCGCGTAAAGATTCATCCGAAGGGTTACTGGCGCGACGCGGATTACCGCTGCGGGGACCCGGGCGTGCGGGATTTCCCGGAAGAATAGCCATTCAGCCGAAAGGAGCGCGGCCGGACAATGCGTGCGGAATTCGTGGAACTGACCAATATGTGCATGGTGCGGTCACGGGACGGAAAATACCTTGTGATCGACCGCAGGGATTCTTCATGGCCGGGACTGGTTTTTCCCGGCGGACATGTCGAAGCGCGGGAAGCGGTCGGGGATTCGGTGGTCCGGGAAGTATACGAGGAAACCGGTATCAGGATCCGGTCCCCGCGCCTCTGCGGCCTGAAGCAGTTTACCAATCACGAAGGAAAGCGTTATCTTGTTTTTTTCTATACGGCCTGTACGTATACGGGAGAGCTCCGTTCATCCCCGGAAGGCGAAGCGCTGTGGCTCACCATGGACGAAATCAGGGATCGCCGCCCGGTTGACGGTTTTTTTGAAATGCTGAAGGTCTTCGAGAACGACGGGATCAGTGAACTGTATTATTTCCCGCAGCCGTCAGAAAAGAGGCTGCGGTACCTGTAACGATTACCGAGCCGTATGTCCGCCGGATTCCCCGCCGGAAACGAACCCGTCCGCCGCAGGGCGGTCTTTTTTCTCGCCGATCGGGATATGCACCACCGCCTGCCGCAGTCCCTCCGCGCGCGCGAACACGCGCACTTCCCCGGGCTCGTCCCCGATGAGGACCGCCGCCGCGGCACGGCCCATATACATTTTCCGGTCACGGCAGGGTACCGGGTGATGATCCGTATTGTCGGCGCCGGTTCCGATCACGTGCCCCGTGGGATCGCAGTCGAAATGAATGACCGGGGAAGCGTCGGGCACCCTGCGCCCATCTTCATCCAGCGCGTAGCAGGCAACCAGCGCGACATCCCCCCGACCCGCGGCGACCGGCCCGCTTTCGAGGCACAGCTCCAGCGCTGCGGCGCAGCCCGTGGTTTCCCTTTTGTCCTGCGCGGCAGGCTGTCCGTTCCTGTACGCTTTTACTTCCAGCACGCCCGGCGTATAGGGCACTTTCCAGGCGCCGTGGCCGTAAGGTTCAATATCCCGTGCGCCCAGGCTTTCCCCGTTCAGGAACAGCTCCAGATGATCGCAGTTGGTGTAGGCCCACACATCGATGATTTCGCCCTCCAGCCCCCGGTGGTTCCAGTGCGGGAACAGATACACCATGGGCTCCCGGAGCCAGTGGGACCGGTTCTGGTAGTAAGATTCCTTGGGCCGCAGGAAAAGATCGATCGCGCCGGAGATGGAACACAGGCGCGGCCATACCGCTTCTCCCCGGTATTCAAACCCCTGCCACTGATAGCCGCCCATCAGCCACGGACGGGCCATGATATCCTTCCAGGTGCCCTCCCGTCCGAGATACCGGTTTTCCACGCTGCGGGGATGGTCATACGCGCTTTCGCGTCCGTCGTCCGGACGCGCGCCGAAATACGCGCCGAAGGACATGCTCACCGCCACGTTTTCGCTGGATACCACGGGCAGCT
>CADBNX010000436.1 GCA_902796115.1 uncultured Eubacteriales bacterium | reverse complement strand
GGAAGTGCCCTGATTGAGGGAATCTGCGTCGGTACCGTTGACGCCAAGCACTCTTGTCATATTGACGATGTATTCGCCGGGTCTGTTCCCGTTTCTGTAAAACAGGAAACGGCCCTGAGGCAGGGGAAGAAAAGCCCCGTTTTCCTCAAAACCGGTTTTGCCCGCGTAGGGAAGGCGGAAGAATTCTTCCTTTGTGATGCCGAGCTCCGCATAGGTATAACGGTGATTGGCATAGGTTTTGTACAGATCGCGGCCGCTTTCCTCAACGCCTCCTACCGTGAACATGACGGAGCATGGCTGCAGCGCTCCGGGGGCGGGCACGCTCCAGGCGGCGTGTTCCTTGTGCATCCTGGCCAGACCTTCACGGATCAGGGAATCGAATACGCCTTCCTCACTGCCGGTTACGGTTTCTTCCCCGGCAAAAAAAGAGAGGTCGGCGTCTCCGGTCGCGTCGATGAATTCATCTGCCTCAAAGCGCTTCAGACCGGATTTTTCCGCGGCTACCACGGAACGGATCAGGCGGCCCTCACGCTCTGTGCAAAGAATCCTGGTGAAGTAATGCACCCGCACTCCGGCATCATGCAGCATCTGCACCAGCGTGAGGGCAAGCATGTTCGGGGAATTGACGCTCTGCATGCGATCGGTGATTTCCTGTCCCAGTCCGCCGAAGGCTTCGCCGTTGCGGTCGTTCAGGGCGGAGATCGGCGCTACAAAGCCAAGGGTACCCTGACCGCCGGGGACTCCGCATTCGTCAATCAGCACCGCTTTTTTTCCCATACGTGCGGCAGCGATGGCGGCACAGCATCCGGAAACGCCGCCGCCCGCGACGAGAACATCTGCTTTTTCCCGGCTTTTCACCGGAAGCATGACAGGACTTTCCATGCACATCTCCTCCGCTCCGACCGTGCCGGCGCACGGCTTTTCATATATATAATATTATTAAAAACTTTCGGAAACTGTAAAGGTACATTTTCGGCCGGTTTCGCCCAGTTTGAAGCTGTTTGACAGATTGGAGGGGTACAATTCCGTAAGCGGGCATACACTTTGGTTTTGCGTGTTGTGCACGATTGGAATTTGACGTATAATAACAAACGAATCCGAACGCGGGAAACAGACCGCGGTATGCATGGAGATGAAAATGCGGAAACGAAGAAAAAAGGGAACATTTTCCGGGCTGCAGCGCATGCTGCTGGTTTTTTATGCGGTCATGCTCCTGATACCGGCTGCTACCTGTACGGCAGCCTACGTGCAGTCGGTTCATTTTGTTACGGAACAGGAAATGCAGACAAGGACGAAGCTTGCGCAGGACAGCCTGAATAAGATGGAAGACACGCTTCTTTCGGCGGACCGCTATACGGATTCGATCATGGGAATGAGACAGTTTGAAAACTGGCTCAGAACGGACGGAAGCATGCGAAATGTGCTGACTAGCCGGATCTATACGTTTCTTGCCAATTTTCCCACCCTGGGCAGCAGTGATTATGTGAAACGCTGCTATATCTACAGTGCTGTGAGCGATTCCATTCTTGAAAAAACGAGCGGTTATCTGGATTTATCCCTGTATTACGAGAAGCTGTTCCGCATAGAAGGCTATGATCTTTCTGCCTGGCGGACGGAGATCCTGAACGATCGCAGCGCATATCGTTTTTTTGCGGCTGACGACACCGGCAGAAGCGGGGAAGTGATTTACAGCAAACGCATTTCTTACCAGGGCAGACAGGGAAGAATCGTTTTTTTTCTGGATCTGAAAAAGCTTGCCGATGAGCAGTGGATCACGGAAGCGTATGAAAACGGATTCATTGCGGTATATGCGGGGGAGGACAGCCTTCTGTATACCAACAGCACGCGGCCTTTCCCGGATCGGATCCGAACGGGAACTGGCCATGGAGGCTATACCGTGGAGAAGCTGAACGGACAGGAGATGGTTTTCTGCTCCGTTTCGCTGCCTTCCTACGGATGGACGATGATTCTGGCAGCGCCGAAAAACCTCTTCACACAGCAGGCGCTGCGGGTCTCCTGGGGTATCCTGCGGGGGCTGATTCCGCTCCTGGCCGTAAGCACACTTCTGGTGCTCCTGCTTCTCAAGGCCAGCAGAAAGCCGATGATCAATACCATCAATACACTGCCGCGGCAGGGGGAGCAGCATACGCTGAATCCTTTCCGCTATGTGCAGGATCAGGTGAAACTGCTTTCCGAAGCAAACGCCCGTCAGCGCAGTCAGCTGCTGAAAAGCCAGGAAGCGCTGCGGGAAGCTGCCATCGATTCCCTGGTTTATCAGAGGGGCCGTCCGGAGGAGGAAATCCGGAACCAGCTGTATGAAGCCGGTATCCGCTTTGACGGAGAAAGTTTCAGGGCGCTGGTGATGGTGCTGTTTGACAACGCAGGGAAACCCAAAATGATTACCGACAGGATGCATCTCGTTCTGATGGAACTGGCGGAGGAATTTGCTTCGAAGCTCGTGTATCTGAAAATGGACGCGCCGGACAGGCTGCTGTTTCTGGCGCTGACAGCGGATGAAGCGCCGCTCAGAGAGACACTGACGGCACTTGGACGCAATATTTCGGCAGCGCTGGACTGCGAAGTGAAGTTCTATGCAAGCGGAGGGTGCCAGAATGTGGAAGGCATGAGCCGGGCCTTTCATACGGCGATGCATATGGCTTCCTATCATCCGATCGGTGAAAGCTGCGCGGTTTTCGCTCCGGCAGAGGAACGGATGCCCGTGTATGAATTTTCGGATGACGACGTGAGGATGCTTCGCTCTCTGGCAGGCAGCGGCAGCAGGGAGGCGCTCGTCGGATGCCTGCGCGATATCCGTGACCGCAACAGCGGAGTACATGTGCGCACTGCCTTTGAATACCAGCTGCTCTATGCGCATATGATAGACGCGCTGCTCGCAGCGGGATACAGCGGAGCGCTGGACGAAAAGATCACGCAGCATCTGAGCGATATCGGAACGGCGGAATTCTTTCAGATCATGGAAAACTGCTGGACAGCACTCTGCGAGCAGAACAGCAGCAGCGGCGAGATGGAAAAACGAAAACTGACGGAGCGAATCCTTGAAGATCTTGAAAACCGCTTTTCGGATTATGACCTTACCATGGCGCGGGAAGCACAGAAATTCGGGCTGAGTGACCGGAAGCTGTCTGCGTTGGTGCGGGAGGCGACCGGACTGAATTTTCCGGATTATCTTGAAAAACTCCGGATCGATCGGGCAATCGAGCTCCTGCGGGATCATGCCAAAACCATCGATGATATCGCGCTTGCAGTGGGATATGCTTCGGACAAGTCTTTCCGCAGGGCGTTCAAACGGATCATGGGACAGTCTCCTTCAAGTTTCCGGTAAAAGGACTGGATATTTTCCGGATTATCGGTTATAATGGTTTCAGCAAGAAAGCAGGAAGGGAGTTGGAGCCAATGATTCAGGTAATTCACGGAAAGAAAGGGACAGGAAAAACCAAGAGAATCCTCGACATGGCCAACGAAGCTGTCAAGGTGCATAAGGGCGATATCGTATTTGTGGATGATGACAACCGTTATATGTTCGATCTGCGCCACGAGGTGCGCTTTGTCAACGGCAGGGAATACGGATGCGACAGTCCGGAAATGTTCCTTGGATTCCTGTGCGGCATGCTTTCCCAGAATTTTGATATCAGTCTCATCCTGGTGGACGCGTTCCTGAAACTGGTACGGTGCGAACCGGAACAGACGGAAGCCTTCTTTACGCGTCTGGAAGCGATTTCGGAAACGCATCATGTGGATATCGTGATTTCCTGCTCGGTGGACGATGCCGTCGCGCCGGAATTCATGAAGAAGTATTTTATCTGAACCCCGGAGGGGACGGCACTGCCGGCAGCGGAGAGGCGCGTTCGGGATGAACGTGTGATTCCGTTCCGGAGGGGGATCGTCTCCTTCTTTTTTGTACAGGAGAACCGGATCATGCTTTATCAGTCAACCAGAAGCAAGGACAGGGTAACATCCGCGCAGGCGATCGTGCGCGGCATCGCGCCCGACGGCGGGCTGTACGCGCCGGAGGCGCTTCCGTCTTTCTCATGGGACGAGATCCTGAAATTGGCGGATATGCCCTATCCGCAGCGCGCGGCGCACGTACTTGCCGCGCTGCTGCCGGATTTTCCGGAGGAAGAACTGCGGCAGTCTGCGGAAAAAGCGTACGCGCGTTTTGACGGGGATTCGCCCGCTCCCCTCAAAAAGCTCGGAAATACGCGGGTGCTGGAACTTTTCCACGGACCCACGATGGCGTTCAAGGACATGGCGCTGCAGATGCTGCCCCACCTGATGCGGCTTGCCGCGCGCAAAACCGGGGAGGAACGCGATATCGCGATCCTTACCGCTACCTCCGGCGATACGGGGAAGGCCGCGCTGGAAGGGTTCGCGGATGTGGAAGGCACTAGCGTGACGGTGTTTTACCCCCTGGGCGGCGTCAGCGCGATTCAGGAAAAGCAGATGGTCACCTCACGGGGAAAGAATACCCATGTGATCGCGGTGCGCGGCAATTTCGACGACGCGCAGAGCGGCGTCAAAAAGCTGTTTACGGATCCGGAGTTCATCGAAGCGATGGCCGCGTCGGGAAAGGTGCTTTCCAGCGCCAATTCCATCAATCTGGGACGGCTTGCGCCTCAGGCGGCGTATTATTTCTCCGCGGCGGCACAGATGATGCGGGAAGGCGCCGTCGGCAGGGGCAAAGAACTGGATGTCTGCGTTCCGACGGGCAATTTCGGCAATATCCTGGCGGCCTGGTACGCGAAGCGCATGGGCGCGCCGATTGGAAAGCTGATCTGCGCGAGCAACGCGAACGATGTGCTGACCGAGTTTTTCCTTACCGGCGTATACGACCGCAGACGGGAATTCAAAAAGACCATTTCTCCCTCGATGGATATCCTGATCTCATCGAATCTGGAGAGGCTGCTGTTTGAAATCGGCGGCCTGGAAAAGAATACCGCCTGGATGGACGCACTGAAAAAGGACGGCGTCTTCCGGCTGGATCGCTCAGAGCACGAACAGCTGCGGGCGCATTTCCTCTGCGGGAGCGCCGATGATCGGGAAACCGCGGAAGAAATCGCGAGGATGTGGCGCGAAGAGCGTTATGTGATGGATCCGCATACCGCGGTGGCGTCCGCGGTGCTGCGGAAGCTGCGCGCGGAAGGCAAAACCGCAAACCCGGTGCTGCTGGTTTCGACCGCGAGCCCGTATAAGTTCGCGCCGGACGTGTGCGCGGCCCTGGGAATCGAC
This sequence comes from uncultured Eubacteriales bacterium, assembly GCA_902796115.1. Taxonomy (GTDB): domain Bacteria; phylum Bacillota; class Clostridia; order Christensenellales; family Aristaeellaceae; genus RUG756. The sequence goes on along the minus strand of CADBNX010000436.1, from coordinate 759 downwards.
GTTCCGGACGACCCGTTCGCGGCTTCGGAAGCGCTTTGTGCTGCCACCGGCCTGCCGATTCCCGCGCCCATGCGGGAACTGCGGGAAGCGCCCGTGCGCCATACCCGCGTCTGCGGAAAGGACGAGATGGGGCAGGCAGTGCTCGCGGAGATGGGACAGGCCGGGGATAAGGGAACAGGGAACAGGCAATAGGGAATAGGCAATAGGGAGTTGGTGAACCGGATGTAATTAGCGTTGCCTAACATGTGCCGGATGGCGTATACTGAGAACGGCGTTCCGCAAAGAGGAACGCGCAATGAGAAAACAGGAGGACAATGATATGGCAAAATGGGTTTGCGGCATCTGCGGATATGTGTTTGAGGGTGAAAACCCGCCGGAGCAGTGCCCCGTATGCAAAGCGCCCGCTTCCAAATTTGTGAAGCAGGCGGAAGAAATGACCTGGGCCGCGGAACATGTGGTCGGCATCGCGGCGGATGTACCGGAAGAAATCAAGCAGGGCCTGCGTGAGAATTTCAACGGTGAGTGCAGCGAAGTTGGCATGTACCTGGCGATGAGCCGTGTCGCGTTCCGGGAAGGCTATCCCGAGATCGGCCTGTACTGGGAGAAGGCCGCGTTCGAAGAAGCGGAGCACGCCGCGAAGTTTGCCGAAATGCTGGGCGAAGTGCTGACGGATTCCACGAAGAAGAACCTGCAGATGCGGGTCGACGCGGAAAACGGCGCCACGATGGGCAAGACCGAGCTGGCCAAGAAGGCCAAGGC
>CADBNX010000435.1 GCA_902796115.1 uncultured Eubacteriales bacterium | reverse complement strand
TCGCCCGGTCGCGCCGTTCCATCGATCCGACGAAACCCATGATCGCCCTCACCTTTGACGACGGCCCCAGCGAAGAAACGCTGCGCATCCTCGACGCGCTTGAAACCTGGGGCGGCCGCGCCACCTTCTGTGTGGTCGGCAGCCGCATCGATGCGTACAGCAATGTGCTCAGGGACATCGTCGGCCAGGAGAACGAGATCGCCTCGCACACCTGGAACCATAAAAAGCTGACCGAATTATCCGCGGCCAAAGCAAAGAGTCAGATCAGCACGGTGAATGACAAGGTGGCCGAACTGACGGGGTATACCGTACGTGTCCTGCGTCCGCCCTACGGCTCAACCAACGCCCGTGTGCGGAAGGTATGCGCGGAACTGAATATGGCCATCGCGTTCTGGACGGTCGATACGGAGGACTGGCTGACGCGTGACAGCGCGAAAACCTATGCCCGCATCATGGACGGAGCGGGAACCGGCGTGATCGTCCTGTGCCACGATATCTATGACACCACGGCGGACGCCGCAGTCCGTGCCATTCCGGAGCTGGTCCAGCAGGGGTATCAGCTGGTCACCGTATCGGAGCTTCTGTCTTTCCACAAGGACGGAGCGGTCCCCGGCACCGTATATCAGCGCGTCGCCCCCGAAAACATTGTGACCGAACGGAAGGCTGAGTAAACCTTCTACAGTTTTTTATATTTTTCAAGCCGCAGCGCGCTCATGACGGCGCGCTGCGCTTCATTTTCCAGTGAAATTGTCTCTCGCGGTCCGTCATCGAAAAGCACATGAACAAAGAATTCTTTCGTTCCCGCGTTTCCGGTGATGTGGCTGTGCGTCACCTGCGTGCAGCGCGCGCCCGGGATCGCGTTCAGTTTCTCAAACAGCGCCAGGAGCATCGGCAGATACTGGTCGTCCCGTATCACGCCGCTTCTTCTCGCCTCCGCGTCGTCGATTTCAAAAAGCGGTTTCACCAGACAGATCAGATCTCCCCCGTCCCTCATGATCTGCCGGTAGACCGGTACGGCGTCAGCCAGCGATAGATAGCTCAGATCCGCCGTGGCAAAAGTCGGGACCGGATCAAGGCTGCGCAGCTTTTCATCCGAAATATTGGTTTTTTCCAGATTGACCACCTTCGGATCCTGTCTCAGCCGTCCGCTGAGCTGTCCGAACCCGACATCGACCGCGTACACGCATGCCGCGCCCCGGCGAAGCAGGCAATCCGTAAATCCTCCCGTCGACGCGCCGGCGTCCAGGCATATTTTTCCTTCCGGTGTCAGGTGAAAGTCTTCCAGGGCTCCCTGAAGCTTGTATCCGCCCTTGCCCGCGTATTCCGTTTCCTGTCCGCGAACGGTGATGACCGCGTCCGGGCTCACCGGAGTCCCTCTTTTCAGCCGAACCCCATCCAGCCAGATGTTTCCGGCAAGGAACGCGCTTTCCGCGTCTTTTTCATTCTGAAAGATTCCTTCCTGCATCACTCTTGCGACAGCCGGGATTTTTCTGGACACTTTTTCCTCCTAAAACACCGTTCTCATTGATCCGAAAAAGGACACGGAGCGGTCCACCGCATCCTTTCGCCCGTGACCGGATGCTCAAAAGTCACGGAATACGCGTGCAGCATCAGCCTTGGGGCGTCCTTCGCGGCACTCCCCCCGTAAATCACATCGCCCAGGATGGGATGGCCGAGCGTGCTCATATGCACCCGGATCTGATGCGTCCTTCCAGTCAGGATCCGGACGTCCAGCAGCTCGTGATCCCCGTAATCCCGCAAAACCGTCCATTGCGTGACCGCTTCCTTCCCCGCCGGATCGACGGCCATCTTCTTCCGGTCGGTTTTTGAGCGCGCAATGGGCAGGGATATCTCTCCGCGCTCTTCTTTCATCCTTCCGCGCACCATCGCGCGGTAATGCTTTTCGATCCGATGCTCCGAAAGCTGCCTGCTGAGCGACAGATGGGCCTGATCGTTTTTTGCCACCAGCATCACTCCGCTCGTGTCCTTATCCAGCCGATGAATGATGCCCGGCCTTTCTTCCCCGCCGATCCCGGACAGGTGATCCAGGTGATAGAGCAGCGCGTTCACCAGGGTCCCGTCCGGATTCCCGGCCGCGGGATGGACCACCATGCCGGCCGGTTTCACGATCACGGCCATACACTCGTCCTCGTACAGCACTTCGATGGGAAGATCCTGCGCCTGCGGCTTCGCGGGCACACTCGGCGGGATTTCCAGTTCGATCACATCCCCGTCCGATACGGAAAAGCCCGGCTTGACCACCGTGCTTCCGTTCACGGAAGCGTGTCCCTCGCGGATCAGCTTCCCGATATGCGAACGCGAAAGCAGGTTCGGATCGGTCCGCGCAGCGATTGCCCGGTCCAGCCGCAGGGGTTCTTCGCCCGCGTCAACGCGGATCGTGATTGGTTCGCTGTCCATTTGTCCTGTTCTCTTTCCTTTCAGAAACGATGAATGATACAAGCATCCAGAATGCGCCCGTACAGATCAGCACATCCGCCAGATTGAAGATATAAAACCGGATAAACAGCAGTTCAAACAGATCGGTTACGCTTCCGTGAATCAGCCGGTCCAGAAGATTCCCGGCCGCGCCGCCCAGGATCAGGCCGGCTGCCGTCCGTTCCATGCGTGACTTCATGATGCGGCAGGCGGCAAAAACCAGCCCGCCGATCAGAATGATACCCGTCAGCAGGATGGCCCATACCGGCGCCTGCCGGAAGAAGCCCATGGCGATCCCGCTGTTTCCGGCGGTGGTAAGCCGGATCACACCCGGGATCAGCACACGGTCACGGCCGGAAAGCATGCGTTTTGAAATCAGATCGGCGGCCGCGCCGGCAAGAGCAACCAGGAATACACGCTTCATGACAGACTCCCCTGCTTTTGATCGCGCCACGATTATAGCACAGGCCGGCAATAAATGAAAGAAAAAGCGGCCTCACCCGGCACAAATGTAAAATATGCAGGAAAAATACGGGAAAAAATTGTTGCCTGCGTTGTTTGACAGCACTTTTTCAAACCCGTATAATAGTAGCAGTTTTGTTGAAGGAGGAGTGCGCATGCGGGTTTTGCTTACCGGCGGAGCTGGATATATCGGTTCTCACACGGCGGTTTCCCTGCTCGAGGCAGGCCATGATGTGATCGTTCTGGATAATCTTTCGAATTCATCCCCGGAATCGCTTCGAAGGGTCCAAAGGATCACCGGACACGAGGTGCCGCTTATCATCGGCGACTGCACCAGGCAGGAGGACCTTGAAAAAGCGTTTCAATGCGGCAGCAGAATCGATGCCGTGATTCATTTTGCGGGTCTGAAAGCGGTAGGCGAATCCGTGTCCATGCCGCTTGACTATTACAGCAATAACCTGGACGCGACTTTTTCGCTCCTTCGCGTCATGAAAAAGAACGGCTGCGGCGCCATTGTGTTTTCTTCCTCGGCCACCGTGTACGGCACCAATGAAACCATGCCGCTGCGGGAGGATTTCCCGACCGGCTGCACCAATCCGTACGGCTGGACCAAATGGATGAACGAACGCGTCCTCACGGACTGCGCGCACGCGGACCCTGAGCTGCGGGTGGTCATCCTGCGTTATTTCAATCCGGTCGGCGCGCATCCCAGCGGAGAAATCGGAGAAGACCCCAACGGCATCCCCAATAACCTGATGCCCTATGTGTGCCAGTTCGCTTCCGGAAAGCTGAAAACCTTCACCGTGAACGGAAACGATTATCCCACCCGGGACGGTACCTGCATCCGGGATTTCATCCACGTGTGCGACCTGGCGGAAGGCCACGTCTCCGCGCTGGCCTACGCTGCGGAGCATCGGGGCGCGGAAGTGTTCAATCTCGGGACGGGCAACGGATACAGCGTGCTGGAAATCGTGCACGCCTTTGAAAAAGCCAACGGGCTTGAACTGCCGTTCCGTTTCGGGCCGCGGCGCGCGGGGGACATCGCCGTCTGTTACGCGAACCCGGAAAAGGCGGAAAGGGTCCTGCACTGGCACGCGAAGAGGGGACTTGAGGAAATGTGCCGTGACGCCTGGCACTGGCAGACGAAGAATCCGAACGGCTTCCGGGGTGCGCAATGACCCTGTTTGACGCGCACTGCCATCTGGAGGACGAGGCTTTTTCACAGGATCGGGATCAGGCGCTCCTGCATATGCGCGAAAACGGAGTGGTCGGCTGCGTGGACTGCGGAAGCGATCTGGCTTCTTCCCTGCGCGCCTGCGAGCTTGCGTGCCGCATCCCGGAGGTATACGCCGCGGCGGGTATTCACCCGCATGAATGCCTGAACGCACCTCCCGATTATCAGGACCGCCTGTCCGAGCTGCTGCATAAGCCGAAAACGGTCGCCCTGGGCGAAATAGGCCTTGACTATCATTATGACCGGGGCTTTGAAGACGCGCAGAAGCGCGTGCTGCGCGAGCAGATCGAGCTTGCCGTGTTTCTGAAGAAACCCGCGGTATTCCATATCCGGGAAGCGCACGGCGATATGCTGCAGCTGTTCCGTGAAATG
>CADBNX010000434.1 GCA_902796115.1 uncultured Eubacteriales bacterium | reverse complement strand
GTCGCGGAAGCGCTGAACGCAAAGCACATCCGCTGGGCGCTCGGCGGCGGAGCCATGCTGTATCTTGCGGGACTGGGCGATGAGGATTTCCGCGGGATCACCATCCTGACCGTCTCCGCGGACGCGCGCGGCGCGGAGGAAGCGCTCTCCGCCTTCGCGGAGGAAAAAACGGAGGAAAAGGAGCGTCCCGTGCAGGCGCAGTTCTTCCGGGAATTCACGGCGGACGGCACCGAGATCGATCTGATTGCCGGGCTCATCCTGCAGAAGGGCTCCACGGAGTACTGTTTCCCGCTGGAAAAAGAAGCCATAACCGGCACGGCGTACCTGGGCGAAGTGCCCGTTCCCCTGCACAGCGCGGCCTGCTGGGCGCAGTATTATACCCTGATGGGGCGGGAAGCGGTCGCGTCCCAGATCACGCGCCGCCTTCCCTGCGCTGCCGAAAAGGCGATCCTGCGCTGCCTGACCCTGCGATGGAAGCCGAAAGCCGTGATCGTGTATGGTTCCCGGGCGGACGGAAGCGCCGCGGAGGGCAGTGATTTTGACGCGCTGCTCCTCACGGACGGCGCGGAGGGAACGGATACGCGCGTGTATCTGGGGGTGCCCCTGGATGTGACGCTGCTTTCCGCGCCGCATGCCGCCGCCCTTTCGGACGCGGAGTGTGCCCGGTATTCCGGAGGACGGCTGGCGCTGGATACGGACGGCTGCGGCGCTGCCCTTCTTGAGCGGATCCGGAATTTCACCTCTTCCCTTCCCGGTCAGACGGAGCTTGAAAAGCAGTCCGCCTTCGACCGCTGCCGGAAAATGGCGGAGGATGCCGGCCGCGCCGGACCCGCGGGCGATTATTATCGCCATCTTCTGCTCACAGCGAGCCTGAAAACCTGGTTTGATCTGCGCGGCTTTTATTATCCGGGCGTCAAGAAAGCCCTGCGCGACCTCGCGCGGAAAGATCCGGAGAACGCGGAAACGTATTTCCGCGCCCTGAAAAACGCGGACCCGGGGAGCCTGAAGCACTGGATGAAGTGTCTTGAGAACGCGCTCCGGCTGCCCGTGGAAAAGCCCGCGCCCAAGCGGCGCGCGGCCCGCAAAAAAACGGGAAAGGCCGCTCCGTCCGGCGCTGATGATTCGCCTGCGCTGCTGCCAAAGGAGTGAAACCCATGTCTTTTATCCTGAACGCGCTGATTTTTCTCGTAACTGCCTTCCTCATATTCCGCGCCTGCCGGAAGGGGGGAAAATGGGACCGCGCCGAATGCCGCGCCGCGTTCCGGTATTTTACGGTGCAGAGCAATGCCTTCTGCGCATTTTCCGCGCTGCTGATGTGCACAGCGCCCGCCTCACGCTTTGTCTGGATGCTCAAATACGTCGGCACCGCGGCGGTGACCGTCACGCTGTTTACGGTATTCCTGTTCCTCGCGCCAAGCCTCGGCAGCCTGCGGCCCCTCCTCAAAGGTGACAACCTGTTCATGCACCTGCTCACCCCGCTCGCGGCCATCGTTTCCTTCTGTTTTTTTGAAAAGCGGGGCCTGTCCTTTGTCTCCGCGCTCTGGGGCATGCTGCCCGTCGTGCTGTACGGTTTGCTCTACCTGTACAAAATCATCTATGCTCCTGCCGACAGACGCTGGGAGGATTTTTACGGTTTCAACAAAGGCGGCAAATGGCCCGCCGCGTTCATTACGATGATGGCAGGCGCCTTCGCGGTCTGCATGGAACTGACGGCGCTGCAGAACCTGTAAAGGCCCACGCCTCCGCGGCAAACGGGGAAAGAGAGCGTTGAACATGTCACAGACACAGCGCAGCATCACGCTGAACAGGCAGGATCTGACCGTCCTTGGAAGCAATCCGCTTTTCAGAGGCCTGGACACGGAACAGCTCGAGAGGCAGCTGAAGGTAATGAAAGCGGTGAAGGCGCACAGCAAAAGAGGTGAAATGCTCCAGGCTCTCGGCGAACCCATCGGCCGCTTCGGCATCGTGCTCGGCGGAGCCGTACGGGTCTGCGTGGACGACATCGAGGGCAGCCGGATGATCATGGCGGAAGTAGCGCCCGGAAATTCCTTCGGCGAATCGCTCTGTTTTCTGCGTACAAAGGAGTCGCCCGTTTATATCTTCGCGTCCGAGGATTCGGTGCTGCTCTGGCTTTCCGTGGACGCGCTCTTTTCCGATCCGGGAGACGCGTTCCTCACGCAGCTGCAGCACCGGTTCACCGGCGTCCTCGCCTCGAAAAACCTGACGATGAACAACCGGATCCAGGTGCTCAGCAAGCTCAGCATGCGCGGCAAACTGACGGCGTATTTTACCCAGCTGGCCGCCGCGCAGGGCGGCGATCTGATCCGCCTTCCGATGAACCGGGAAGACACCGCTGCGTATATCGGGGCGAACCGCAGCGCGCTTTCCCGGGAACTGGCGAAAATGAAGGAAGAAGGCCTGATCGATTACCGGGGGAATGAAGTCAGAATCCTGGTTCACAACGCCGGATGATGGAAACGGAGGAAGTTTCACGCCGGTCGAAAACGCGCAGTTCCGTTGCAGACGCAACGGAATTATTTGTTCATATCTGCTATGATGATCGCGCTGAAGAGAAAACATGCTTCAGCCCGCCGCTTCCGGAATCATAAAGGGTGCGGCGAAAAACAGGAGGGTATTCACAATGAAAAAGATTTTTTCCATGCTGCTCGCGCTGACGCTGATTGCGGGACTGTTCGCTTTCGCGAATGCGGAAGACGGGAAAGTCACACTAAGGCTCGGGGGATTGAAGGGTCCCACTTCCATGGGTATGGTCAAACTGCTGGACGACGCGGAAAACGGCCTGACGGAGAACGCCTATGAATTCACCATGGCAGGTTCCGCCGACGAACTGACGCCGCGGATCCTGAAGGGTGAGCTGGATATTCTGGCAGTCCCGGCCAATCTGGGCGCGATCCTGTACAGGAACTCAGCCGGCGCGGTACAGATGGCCGCGGTCAATACGCTCGGCGTGATCTACATCACGGAAAAGGGCGGGGAAACCGTCCGTACCCTTGAAGATCTGAAAGGGAAAACGATTTACGCCACCGGAAAAGGCTCCACGCCGGAATACGCGCTGACCTATCTGCTCGCGCAGCACGGCATGGATATCAATACGGACGTTGAGATGCAGTGGAAGAGCGAGCCGGCCGAGGTGGTGGCGCAGATGGCCACGGAGAGCGCTTCCGTTGCGATGCTGCCCCAGCCGTTTGTGACGGTGGCGGCCGGGCAGCTGGATGATTTCCGGATCGCGCTCGACCTGACCGGGGAATGGAACGCGCTTGACAACGGCAGCCAGTTCGTCACGGCCGGCCTGATCATCCGGAAAGCGTTCGCGCAGGAAAACCCTGAAGCGGTGAAAACGTTTCTGCAGGAATACGCGGCCTCCACGGCCTATGCCAACGAATCCCCCGCCGAAGCGGCCCGGCTGATCGAAAAATACGGCATCGTGAAAGCGGCGGTAGCCGAAAAGGCGATTCCGTACTGCAATATCGTATGCGTCACCGGCAATGAGATGAAGCAGATGGTGAACGGATACTTTGAGGTGCTCTTCGCTCAGAATCCGAAAGCGGTCGGCGGAGAATTACCTGCGGACGATTTCTATCTGATCGATGAATAAGCAGATTCTGAAAAAAGCGGGCGCGGTGCTGCTGGCAATCGCCCTGTGGCACGCGGTTTCCCTGATCGTGGGGATGGATATGCTGCTTGCGTCGCCGCTCAAAGTACTGCAGAGGCTCGGCACGATCTGGAGAGAAAGGGACTTTCTCTCCACCGTGCTCTATTCCCTGGGCAGGATTTTCTTTGGTTTCCTGCTCGCGTTCCTGCTTGGGATCGGCCTTGCGCTGCCGGCGGGGCGGTTCAGGACCCTGGAGATCCTGCTGTGGCCGTACGTGGTCACGATCAAATCCGTACCGATCGCGTCCTTTATCATCCTGTGCCTGATCTGGTTCACCTACAGCCAGATGACCGTATTCATCGCGTTCCTGATCGCCTTCCCCGTGATCTACACCAACGTCCTCCAGGGGATCCGGAGCACGGATCCGCAGCTGCTTGAAATGGCACAGCTCTTCCGGGTACGCGGTATACGCAAGCTGTTCTACGTCCAGCTGCCCGGCATCATGCCTTTCCTGACGAGCGCGTGCGGCGTGGCCATCGGAATGGCCTGGAAGGCGGGCGTGGCCGCTGAGGTGATCGGCGTGATCAACGGATCCATCGGCCAGAAGCTGTACGACGCCAAAGTGTACTTTCAGAACGCCGATCTTCTGAGCTGGACGCTGATCATTATCCTGCTGAGCGTCGCGGGCGAAAAACTGTTTGTCCTTCTGCTCCGCGCGCTTTACAAAAGGGCGGTGGCACGGTGAAGGATCTGGTGATGAAGGGGATCCGCAAGTCTTATGACGGCAGAAAAGTGCTTGATGATCTGTCCGTTCGTTTCCCGGCCGGTTCGGTATCCTGCATCCTGGGTCCTTCCGGATGCGGAAAAACCACGCTGCTGCGAATCGCCGCGGGGCTGGAAAAACCGGACGCCGGCAGTGTGGAAGGCATGCCGGATCGTGTCAGTTTCGTATTCCAGGAGGACCGTCTGTGCGATGAATTCAGCGCGGTCACCAATGTGCGCCTGGCCGCGGCAAAAAGCATGCCGAAGGATGAGATCGTCCGTCATCTGACGGAAATCGGACTCGGGGAGGACCTTGGAAAACCCGTGCGGGATTTCAGCGGAGGCATGCGCAGGCGCGTCGCGATCGCCCGTGCGGTATGCTGTCCCGCGGAACTGCTGCTGCTTGACGAGCCGTTCAAGGGACTGGATGAAAAACTGCGCGTCCGTGTGATCGGTTATATCAGGGAGCATACCGCGGGCAGGACCCTGATCTGCGTGACGCACGAACCCGAGGACGCGGAAAGACTCGGCGGGAAGATCATTGAAATGGAGCGGATCGGAAAATGAAGATCGAAAGCCGGAAAGAAGTCCTGGAAATCCTGCGCATGCCGGAGGATCGGTTCCGGGCGCAGATCATACCGGAGGCGGAAAAAACAGCCGCGCAGGCATTTGCCCGTACGCTGACGGTGACCTCCATGATGGGCTATACCAATATCTGCCGGAACAACTGCCTGTACTGCGGCATGCGGGCCGGGAATCCTTCCCTGCCGCGCTACAGAACGCCGCCGGACCAGGTGATCGCCTGCTTTCTGAACGCCGCCGGCCTGGGATACGGCAGGGCGTTCCTGATTGCCGGTGAAGACCCGCTGTACGGCTTTGATAACCTGCTGTCCATCGTCCGCACGCTGAAGGAGCGGGGCATGTATATCAGCCTCGCCTGCGGTGAATACGAGCAGAGCCGGTATCGGGAGCTTGCCGACGCGGGCGCGGACGAATATGTGCTGAAATTCGAGATGTCTTCCCCGGAAAGCTTCAACCGCCTGAACCCGTCCACCAGCTTTGAAAAACGGATGAAGGCGATCGAAAACATCCGTTCGCTCGGCATGAAGCTTGCGTCGGGCAATATCGTGGACTGGCCCGGACAGACGACGGAAGAACTGGCGGAGGATATCCTGCTGATGAAACGTCTGGAAATCAGCTGGGCACCGGTCATCCCCTACCTGCCCGCGGCCGACACACCGCTTGCCCGGGAAGGCGGCAGGGGGCGCCTGGACGTGCTGTACAGGGAAATCGCGCTGCTGCGGCTGATGATGCCCGGAGTGCACATCACCGCGCAGCAGCCCGGAGAAGACCTGAAAAACGGCCTGGCCGATCCGGAAGGCAACCTGGCCGCGGTGCGCGCCGGCGCGGACCTGCTGTTCTTTGATCTGCTCCCCGACGCACAGGCGAAGAATTTCCGGGTGATCGACGACAGGAACATCTCAGGACCCGAGCATGTTTTCCGTCTGGCGGAAGCGTGC
>CADBNX010000433.1 GCA_902796115.1 uncultured Eubacteriales bacterium | reverse complement strand
TCGTGTGTAACATAGATGAAGGTTGTCTGCAGGCGCTGATGAAGCTTCGTGATCTCGGTGCGCATGGCAACACGCAGTTTCGCGTCCAGGTTGGAGAGCGGTTCGTCCATCAGGAAGACCTTCGGCTCACGGACGATGGCGCGGCCCAGAGCAACACGCTGACGCTGACCGCCGGACAGAGCCTTCGGTTTGCGGTTGAGCAGGTAGCCGATATCCAGGATGCGGGCAGCTTCTTCGACGCGGCGCTTGATTTCATCCTTCGGGGTTTTGCGCAGCTTCAGACCGAACGCCATGTTGTCGTACACGGTCATATGCGGATACAGCGCGTAGTTCTGGAACACCATTGCGATATCGCGATCCTTCGGGGCGACGTCGTTTACCAGCTTATCGCCGATGTAGAGTTCACCGTCGGAAATTTCTTCCAGACCCGCAACCATGCGCAGCGTGGTGGATTTACCGCAGCCGGACGGACCGACCAGAACGATAAACTCCTTGTCTTCGATGTCGAGGGTGAAGTCGCTTACCGCGGTGACACCGCCCTGGTACACTTTGTAGATGTGCTGCAAAGAAACACTGGACATACTGTAAATTCCTCCTTATAATTGAATACGCGGTTCGGTCTGCCCGGCTTCCGGGCTGGGTAAGAAGCATGCGCCTCTGTATCTCGTATTATATAGGGAAACGACAGAGAAGGAAAGTGTTATAGCTTCACAAAGTTTCAGGGTTTTGTTTGTGCATTTGATGTCTACGGAGGTTTTTTTCACGCCATATCAGACGAAGCGAACGGAGGAATCACAAGATGGAGAAAATCGCTGAATTCGCGGCCATGCTCCGGCAGAGCAGGGGAACGGTATTCTTCGGGGGCGCGGGGGTATCGACTGAAAGCGGCATTCCGGATTTCCGCAGCGTGGACGGTCTGTACCGCCAGCAGTGGAGCGAAATGCCCGAGACCATTCTGAGCCGCAGCTATTTTGACCGACATACGGAGGAGTTCTATCGCTTTTACCGGGCCAAAATGCTCTTTCCGGACGCACAGCCGAACGCGGCGCACCTGGCGCTCGCAAAGCTGGAAAAGAAGGGGCTGCTCCGGGCGGTGATCACGCAGAATATCGACGGGCTGCACCAGAAGGCGGGGAGCCGGCAGGTGATCGAACTGCACGGAAGCGTGCACCGCAATCACTGCATGCGCTGCGGCAGGGCGTATCCGCTGGACGCGGTGCTGCGCGGCGGGGGCGTGCCGCACTGCACCTGCGGCGGCATCATCAAACCGGATGTGGTGCTTTATGAGGAAGCCCTGCCGGAGGGAGCGATGGAGGAAGCCGAAAAGGCCGTGAACCGGGCGGAGGTCATGATCATCGGAGGCACCTCGCTGAGCGTGTATCCCGCGGCGGGTTTTGCACGCATGTTCCCGGGAAAGATCGTGCTGATCAACCGTACGCCGACCGATCTGGACGGCAGGTGCGCCCTGGTTTTCCGGGAAAACATCGGGGAAGTGATGGCAAAAACGCTTGCCTGCCTTGAAGAGGCGGAAAAAACGGCATGAGGATCCTCCTGCTCGCGGATATCCACGCGAACGCGGAGGCGCTCAGGGCCGTGCTGGCATCGCCGGAAGCCTGCGCGTGCGGCGAGGTGATCTCCCTGGGCGATCAGGTGAATTACGGGCCGCAGCCGGAGGAGACGCTGGATCTGCTTTCACGCTTCGCCGCGCAGGGCCGGAAGATGACCCTGCTGATGGGCAATCACGAAGAGCGGCTGGAGCATATCGGTGAGGAGCGGTTCCGGGCATACAACTGGAGCCTGCTGCGCTGGACCGCTTCCCGGATCGGGAGGCGAAAGACCTGGGATGTGCGCGAGATCCGCAGGGCGCCGTACTTTTTTACGCACGGCATACCGGGAAATCCGTCCTTCCTGATGGACGCGGAGAGCGTGAAAGAGGTGCTGGACGCGCTCCCGGAAGGCTGCCGCTGCCTGGTGACGGGACACGATCACGCGCCTTCGCGCACGCTGCGGCACGGCAGGGAAAGATTCAACCCCGGATCACTGGGCATGAATGAGGGGGGAGAAGGAGGCACCGCGCCGTTTGCGGTGCTGGATCCCGATGACCCGATTGGGCCGCTGACGGGATACACCGTTTCCTATGATCCCTCCAGGATGAAGGCGATTTACCGCGAAAGCGGCGCGGCCGGGGCAGCGCCTGAAATGGCCAGGCTTTGCCTGAATCAGATGCTGCACGGAGAAAAACGGAACATGCTGACCTTCATGGACCACGTGAAGAAAACCGCGGACGCGATGGGGGCTTCCTTCGGGGATGAGAGCGTGTGGCGGGAAGCGGACAGGACATGGCCTCAAAATGAGGGCGTCACGGCCGGGGTGTTCTGGAAACGGTAAGGAAGGGCTTTCCTTCTGTTGACGTTCGCGGGAAAAGTGGTAGAATGAGGCCGCGCGGGATTCACGCGGAGAGAGCAAAGAAGACGGGAAAGGAAAAGAAATGGAACAGCTTTTAAGCAGAATCGAACGGAAAATGGGCCGCTTTTACATCAGCGGGCTCATGAAGTACATCGTTTTCGGCATGCTGGGCGTATTCGTACTGGACATGCTTCCGCTGCCGCAGATGGGAATGGCCTCAGGCTTCCTGTATTTTAACCGGGAGCTGATCCTGCAGGGACAGATCTGGCGCGCGATCACCTTTATCTTCATCCCGCCGAGCTCCAGCCTGCTGTTCATCGTGTTCGCGCTGTATTTTTACTATATCCTCGGAAGCGCGCTGGAGAACCGGTGGGGGAGCCGCAGGTTCAATCTGTATTACCTGGTGGGCATCCTCGGCAATATCCTGGGCGGATTCATCCTCGGGTTCAACGACAATACGTACCTGAACATGTCGCTTTTTCTGGCATTCGCGTGCCTGTATCCCGATTTTGAGATCATGCTGTTTTTCTTCCTGCCGGTGAAGATGAAATATGTCGCCATCGCGGACGCGGTGCTGCTTCTGCTGCAGTTCTTCCGCAGCACCGGCGCCATGAAGCTGTGCATGCTCTTTTCGATGCTGCCGTTCTTCCTGTTTTTCTGGCGGGAACTGTACCTGATGATCCGTCACTGGGTGTTTGTGCTGCGCCGCTGGCTGAATTCGAGAAGATAAATAAATCCGCTGCGAAGCTGCCCTTCGGCAGTCTTCGCAGCGGACTGTGCTCTTCGCGGCAGACCGCCGCGACACGGGGCCGGGCCGCCGACGGCGGAATCCGGCCCTTTTGCTGACGCGCCTACAGCGTACGCGGCAGTATAAGCATCAGAAAACGCTTACGCGTAACAGCGTCTTTCCTCCCGCGGCAGAGCGGGATTTAACCCGCGATGGTCATTTCCCCGACATCCGCGCTGGGACTTCCGATCGCGGAATCGGAGAATTTGAGGTCGCTTCCGAGCGCGCGGATGGATTTGAGCAGCTCGTAGAAATTGCCGGCCACCGTAATGCGCTCCACCGGGCGGTCCTTTTTGCCGTGATTTACCGTGTAACCTTCCGCCATGAGGGAGAAATCCCCGCTCAGGGGGTTTGCGCCCGCGTGGAGCCCGGCCAGCGAGGTAATGACGAGACCGGAATCCATCTCCGCCATCAGCCCGTCCAGGTCCTTTGCGCCGGGTTTGAGATAGAAATTGGCGGGCGAGACGCGTACGGGCGCGCTGTATCCCGCCTTGCTGGCGTTGCCGGTGGATTTGACGCCCGCCCTGGCCGCGGTTTTCAGGTTGTGGAGCAGCGTGGTCAGGGTGCCCTGTTCGATGACGTTCTTGGTGCGCGCGCGGACACCCTCGTCATCAAAACCGCGCGTGGCCCAGCCGCCCGGCAGAAGCGGATCGTCGATCAGCGTGACGCAGGGAGCGGCGATGACGCTGCCCTCTTTTCCGGCCAGCAGGGACATATTCTGCTGCGCGTTTTCGGCGGAGAAAATGCCGGAAAACGCCTGGATCAGGTCGCTCATCGCGTCCTGATTGAAAATGGTGCGGTACCGTCCGCTGGCAAGGGGCGCCGCGTCCAGCATGAAGAGCGCTTTTTCGGCGGCTTCCTTCGCTGCCGCTTCCGGATGGAAGGTTGAAAAATCACGGCTGATGTGCAGGGAATCGCCGCCCGCGGTGCGGTCGGCACGCTTTGCCAGCAGGCTCAGGTAGGAGAAGGCGATATTATCCCGCGCGGAAAGCGAGAGGCCGTGGGTATTCACGATGCGCACCTCATGGGACACGGTGGAAAGCATGTTGTAGGACGCCGCCGCGATGGCCGTGTCGCGGGCAAGCCCCAGCTTTTCGGCGCTCAGCAGGTAGTCCAGCTTTTCCTTTTCGCCGACTTTTTCAAGCGCCGGTTCATAGGTCCCGACGGCGGGGTAATCGCCGTCTCCTCCGTAGATTTCGACCGTGTCCGGATCCTCGTTCAGTTCGGCGCTTTCCCGCACGGCGTCCGTGAGCATCTTCGCGGCGTCCGCGTCAAACGCTTCGGTGGAGGCGTAGCCCATTTTGCCTTTGTATATGCCGCGCAGGGAGAGCCCTTTTCCGGTATTGACCGTATACTGGCTGATTTCGCCGCGCTGGGTCATGGCACGGAAGGAATCGCGCTGAGAATAATAGATTTCCGCTTCCTCGATGCCGCTGCGTTTTGCCATTTCAAGGGTTTTCTGAATAAAAGCGTCCATGACTGCACCTCCTTATTCCCCGGCGCCGGCGCCGCCGACCGTCAGGGATGAAACGCGGATCATCGGCTGGCCGACGTTTGTGGGAACGGATCCGGAGAGGGATCCGCACATCCCCTGTGCCATCTGTATATCCCTGCCGACACGGTCGATTTTGAGCAGGATCTCGCTGCCGCGGCCGATCAGGGAAGCGCCGCGAACCGGATGCACGATGCGGCCGGCCTTGACAAGATAGCCTTCCGCCACGGCAAAATTGAATTTTCCGGTGGCGGGGTTCACGGAACCGCCGCCCATTGAACGGGCATAAAGGCCGTCGCCCATGGTGGCGATCATTTCGGCTTCACCGTCCGTGCCTGACGCGATGTAGGTGTTGCGCATGCGCGAGGTAGGCGCGAACATATAGCCCTGGCGGCGGCCGGAGCCGGTCGGCGCCATGCCCATCTTCTTCGCGTTGAGCCTGTCGATCATGTAGTTTTTCAGGATGCCGTTCTCGATCAGCACCAGTTTCGTGGGCTTCATGCCCTCGTCGTCCAGGTTTTCGCTGCCCCAGGCGTTCGGGATAGTGCCGTCGTCGATGGCCGTGACCTTGTCGGACGCGATCTTCTGACCCAGCTTGCCCGCGAATTCGCTGTTTCCGGGCGCGACGCTTGTCGCTTCCAGGCTGTGTCCGCAGGCTTCGTGGAAAATCACGCCTCCGAATCCGTTGTCGATCACGACGGGCATCTGGCCCGCGGGACAGAGCGGCGCGTGCAGCATCATGACCGCCGTTTTCGCGGCGCGGTGCGCGCACATTTCCGGATCCACATGCCGGTCAAGCAGCTCGAACCCCTGCATGGCGCCGGGGCAGACGTGACCGGTCTGGTTTTCCGTGCCGTTGGAGGCGATCGCGTTCACGGAAAAACGGGTGTACACCCGCGTGTCCTCGCAGAAGAGCCCCTCGCTGTTGGCAATCAGCACGCGCTGCTCGGAATCGGAATAACTGATGACGCCCTGTACCACTTCCGGGTACTGCTTCAGCACGGCCTGGGCCGCGCGCATTTTTTCGGCCTTGCGCGCGCCGGTCACTTTGGAAGGCGCTTCCATGATGATATGGCGGTTTTCATAAACGAGACCGGCAAGCGGCGCGGTCTGCGCCATGCCCGCCGCGCTGACCGCGGCCGCGGCGCGCTTCGCGCAGGCCCCAAGCCCGGCTTCCGAAACATCGTTGGTGTAGACATAAACGGCGCGCAGGCCGGTGAACACACGGATGCCCGCGCCAAAGAGACGCTGGGTGTTCACATTGTCCATGCGGCCTGAGCGCATGGTGAGGGCATGGTTGACCCTGTCTTCCAGAAAGAGCTCGGAAAAATCGCCGCCGGTTTTGAGCGCTTCCGCAAGGACGGCTTCGATGATCCTTTTGTCCAGCATGTCAGACCTCCTGTCAGGTTGTTTTCCGTCCGGCCGGACGGAACGCTTTCATTATATAGGAAAGACGGCGGAAGCGTCAATCATGTTTCGAAAAGGGTTTTTTCTCTTGAAAGCGGCGCCGCTTTGCGGTATACTGTACACAGGTCAAGCAAAAACGAAGGATAGGACGGATAAACCATGGAAACGAAAGCATTGGTCAACGGCAGGCTGATTCTGGAAGATCGGGAAGTCAAAGGCGGTGCGCTGCTGTTTAACGAGCGGATCATCAGCTGTACAACGGAAGAGGAAGCGCGCGCGTGCGCGGATGAAGTGATCGACGCGAAGGGTGCGTATATCTGCCCCGGGCTCGTGGATATTCATATTCACGGGTATCTGGGCGCGGACGTATCCGACGCGGACGAGGCGGGGATCAGGACGATTGCAGAAGGGATCATCAAAAACGGTGTCACCTCCTTCCTGCCGACCACGATGACGGTGTCCTGGGATATCCTGGAGAAGGTATTCAGCCAGCTGCGCGGCATGATGCGGCGGGGCGAGACCGAGAAGGGCGCGGAGATCCTCGGCTGCCACGCGGAAGGGCCTTTCATCAACCCCTCCAAGAAAGGCGCACAGGCGGAGGAGGCCATCCTGCCGCCGGACGCGGATAAGGTGCTCCCGTACGCGGACGTGATCCGCATGATCACCTATGCGCCGGAAATGGAAGGCGGGGACGTGTTTACCGTCCGGCTGAAGCAGGAGTCGAATATCGTATTGTCCATCGGCCATACGGGCGCGAATTTCGATCAGGCGACGCGCGCGCTTCAGCTGGGCGCGGATCACTTTACGCATACCTTCAACGCGATGACGCCGCTCATGCACCGGGATCCCGGCGCGGTCGGCGCCGCGCTGACGACGGACGCGTACTGCGAGCTGATCGCGGATACGTTCCATGTGAACGCGGGCCTGTTCCGGCTGATGCATCGGGTGAAGGGAAATCATCTGGTGCTGATCACGGACTGCGTACGCGCGGGCGGGCTGAAGGACGGCGAATACACCCTGGGCGGACAGCCGATTTTTGTAAAGGGAATCCAGTGCCGCCTGAAGGACGGCACCATCGCGGGAAGCGTGCTGAAGCTGAACGAAGCGGTGCGCAACCTGCGCGATTACGCGTCCATCCCGATGTGGGAGGCGGTGCGCGCCGCGTCCCTGAACCCCGCACAGTCCATCCGCGCGGCGGACCGGAAGGGCAGCCTGCGCGCGGGCAAGGACGCCGATATCGTGCTGATGGACGACGATTGCCGGGTACTTTCGGTATACGGCATGGGCAGGTGCAAATACACCGCTTGAGAAATGAGGTGCAGTGAAATGAAACTGAAGGTTCAGGCCCCGCTTGACGCCGGCTTTGCTCCGATGGAGCTGATCTTCCGCGAATACGCGCGGGACGTGGAAACATGCGGGAAACAAGTGCCGATCGCGGTGAACGTGGAACGCAATCAGGGCTACTGTGATTATCTCGCGATGGATATTTTCGCGGAGGACACGGAAGCGGAGCGCACAAAGGAAATCGTGGAGCGCAGTGTGAAAACGCTGCTCTGGTGCCGCGGCGGATGGAAGATCACGGTGGCGGGCAGCAGGATGATTTATGAAATGCTCAGGGACGCGTACCGCCCCGGCGGCGCGCGCGCCTTCGACGCGGATTTCATGTCCGGCGTATATGAAAAGCCCTTTACCGTTGCCTGGTCGGACGATATCGACGCCCTCAAGGTGCGCCGGAACGGCGCGAGCGCGGTCGGGAGACATCTGGAAGGATGCCGCATCGGTTTTGACGCGGGCGGAAGCGACCGGAAGGTTTCCGCGGTGATCGACGGCGAAGCGGTGTACAGCGAGGAAGTGGTGTGGCATCCGAAGCTGCAGTCCGACCCGGAATACCATTATCAGGGCATCCTGGACGCGATGAAGACGGCGGCCTCCCATATGCCGCGCGTGGACGCCATCGGCGTTTCCTCTGCGGGCGTGTATGTGGATAACCGCATCATGGTGGCTTCCCTCTTCCTGAAGGTGCCGAAGGATTTGTTTGAGAAGCGCGTTAAGAGCATGTATCTGGACGTGGCGAAGGAACTGGGCAAGGATATCCCGATCGAAGTGGCGAACGACGGCGACGTGACGGCGCTCGCCGGGGCGATGGAACTGGAGAAGGGCAATGTGCTGGGCATCGCGATGGGCACCAGCGAAGCCGGCGGCTACGTGGACGAACAGATGCGCCTGATGGGCTGGCTGACGGAGCTTGCCTTCGTGCCGGTTGACGGCTGCAGGAGCGCCATGGTGGACGAGTGGAGCGGCGATTACGGCTGCGGTGTCAAGTATTTTTCCCAGGACGCGGTGATCAAGCTGGCGCCTGCCGCGGGGATCCCGCTGGACGAGAGCCTGTCGCCCGCCGAAAAGCTGAAAGTGGTGCAGCAGGCCATGAAGGAAGGGCACGCGGGCGCGAAAAAGATCTTCGAAACCATCGGCGTGTACTTCGGGTACGCGATCGCCTGGTATGCCCGCTTCTATGAAATCGATCATGTGCTGATCATGGGCCGCGTCACCTCCGGCGAAGGAGGCCCCATCCTGCTGGAGAAAACCAAAGCGGTGCTGGACGCCGAATTCCCGGAGCTTGCCGCGCGCATCGCGCTTCACATCCCGGACGAGAACAGCCGCCGGGTGGGGCAGAGCGTTGCCGCAGCCAGCCTGCCGGAAGCGTAAAGCGGACGGATAACTTCACAGTCCCCGCAGCCGGTCCTGAGGGGGAGCGGCGCGGGCGGACAATATCCCCGACAGCCCATGCGGCTGCCGGGGATGATTATATCGTTCATAGTTCAGGGAATTCCGCGATCTGATCTCAGCAATTCTCCGTCATTGGTTTCAGTGGTTTATGATCGGTCAGGTATTTTCATCAGCTGTTTTTCCGGCAAGATACCTGACATGGCTGACGGCTAAGCCGGACAGCCGTGCGAGCTGCCTCAGCGATACGTTCTCTTTGATGATCGCTCTTGTCGCTTTCCTCTTTTCCGCGCTGCTCAACCCCTCAAAAGCTTTTCCGGGTTCTTTCCCGGTGACGGATAGAATGATCTCTCTTGCGCGCGTGTCCGTGACGCCCGGATTTTTGTCGGGAATCTCCATTCCGCGTTCCGTGTTTTCCGCGCACAGGTAGCTGATCAGCATTTCCTCG
>CADBNX010000432.1 GCA_902796115.1 uncultured Eubacteriales bacterium | reverse complement strand
ATCGAGGAACTGACGCCGAGGATGTTTTCCTTCAATTCGCCCTTCGGCGCGTGCCCGCACTGCTCCGGACTGGGTGAAATCCGGAAGATATCGGAAAGACTCGTGATCCCGGATCCCACGCTGTCGCTCGCGGAAGGCGCCGTGAGCTGCATGGGCTGGAACAGCGGGGAAAAGGGCAGCACCGCATACAGCATGTTCGCCGCGCTGGCAAAAAAATACGGGTTTTCCATCCATACGCCGTATCGGGACCTGCCTGACAAGGCAAAAAACGTCATTCTCTACGGCACGGAAGGCGAGAAGGTCAGCATCACGATCGGGACAGCCGGCCGCGGCGGGGTTTACCAGACGGATTTTGAAGGGATCGTCCCGTCCCTGGAAAGGCGCTACCGGGAAACCCAGAGCGAAGGGATGCGGGAAGCCTATGAAGCGTATATGGATACCGAACCGTGTCCCGTATGTCAGGGCAGGAGACTGAAGAAGGAGGCGCTTGCCGTTACGGTCGGCGGGAAGAGCATCTCACAGGTGTGCGATATGAACATCCGCGACTGCCGCGGCTTTATGTCCTCTCTTCAGCTTGGCGCGAGTCAGCGCGTGATCGCCGATCAGATCCTGCGTGAGATGAACGCGAAACTGCGCTTTCTGTGCGATGTGGGACTGGAATACCTGACGCTTTCCCGCGGGGCCGCGACACTGTCCGGCGGGGAAGCGCAGCGGATCAGGCTCGCGACCCAGATCGGCAGCGGTCTGATGGGGGTGCTGTACATCCTGGATGAGCCGTCGATCGGTCTTCACCAGCGGGACAACGGCAGGCTTCTTGAAACCATGCGGCGCCTGCGCGATCTGGGCAATACGCTGATCGTGGTGGAACACGACGAGGAGACCCTGCGCGCGGCGGATTATCTGATCGACATCGGCCCCGGCGCGGGAGAGCACGGCGGGTATGTGGTGGCGAAGGGCAGCGTGGCGGATGTCGCCGGCTGCGCGGAATCAATTACCGGCCAGTATCTGAGCGGGGCGAAAGCGATCCGCATTCCCGAAGCGCGCAGGAAGCCGTCAGGGTTCCTGACGGTGGTGGGCGCGCGGGAACACAACCTGAAAAACATTACCGTTCGCTTCCCGATCGGCGTTTTCTGCTGCGTGACCGGCGTTTCCGGAAGCGGGAAAAGCAGTCTTGTGAATAAGATCCTGTATACGGAACTGGCACATACCCTCAACCGCGCAAGATCGGGGAAAGCGGATTTCGACCGGATCGAGGGAGCGGAACAGCTGGACAAAATCATCAGCATCGACCAGTCGCCGATCGGAAGGACCCCGCGAAGCAATCCCGCGACTTATACGGGGATCTTTGACCTGATCCGGAAAGTATTCACGGAAACGCAGGAAGCGAAAATACGCGGATACAGGGAGAACCGTTTTTCCTTTAACGTAAAAGGCGGACGCTGCGAAGCCTGCACGGGGGATGGGCTTGTCAAAATCGAAATGAACTTTCTGCCGGATCTGTATATCCCCTGCGAGGTTTGCGGCGGGAAACGCTATAACCGGGAAACGCTTGAGGTGCGCTACCGCGGATACTCCATCGCCGACGTGCTGGACATGACGGTGGAAAAAGCGATGGAAGTATTCGAAAATTTTCCGCGCATCATGACCAAGCTGCGGACGCTGCTGGATGTGGGTCTCGGGTATATGAGACTGGGGCAGAGCAGCACGACGCTTTCCGGGGGAGAAGCGCAGCGGGTGAAACTGGCGACGGAACTGAGCAGGCGTGCGACGGGCAAAACACTGATCCTGCTTGACGAGCCGACGACGGGTCTGCACATGGACGACGTGTCCAGGCTGATCCGGATTCTGCACCGCCTGACGGACGCGGGCAATACGGTGCTTGTGATCGAGCATAATCTGGACATGATCAAAACCGCGGATTACCTGATCGATCTGGGACCGGAAGGCGGCGACGGAGGCGGGAGGATTGTCGCGGAAGGCACGCCTGAAGAAGTGGCTGAGATTCCCGAAAGCTACACGGGCCGGTATCTGAAAAAGATCCTGGGGGGAAAGGAGCGCTGACAGCCATGACGGATCAAAGGAGCCTGAAAAAGTACGAACCGGAAACGGTGCAGCTTTCCGGGGAAGAGAAACTGCGCGCCTCGGAAAACTACCGCAGACTGATTCAGAAATACAAAAAACGGCAGCGCGATACGCTGATCGACACCGTGACCACCGGACTGAGCTACGCGGAAGAAGTGGCGGTGGATCTGGGTGTGCTGGAGGATACCGGGCTTGCCGCGGAAGTGACGGAGGTCGTCTCCTCCGCGCTGCCTTTTGCCGTGATCGCGATCACCGAACAGGCGAAGGTGATCATGGGGAAAAAGACGCAGAAGGAAGCGGCACAGAATACGGTTTTCCGGATGGCCAAAACAGGCGCTGCCCTGGGAATCGGTGCTGTGGCAGGCGCGTTCGGCGGCATCGCGGCGGCAATTCCCGCCGCGCTCGGGATGCGTGCACTGATGGACGGCTATAAAAGCAAATCCATGCTGGGCAGCCGCATTGCCGGCCGCACCAGGCGGCTGAGCGCGATCCGGGAAAAGATTCAGAACCGGAATCTGATGCGCGTCGAAGCGGAAATCACGGATGCGGAAACGGAAGCGATCCCCGAAGAGACCGGGCGTGAAGAATAGGCAGAAGCTGCCGCGGGACGCGTTCTCCTGCGTGGGGAACATCTTCCTTAAATCGGGGTCATTGTTTCACAAGCCCTTCGCAGCCGTAGTACACCTGATCCGGCTGCAGCTCTACGCCGAACAGATGGAAGAGTTCATCCACGGTGACGCACATCCAGCCGTCCTCTTCCAGCCGATCCATGATTTTGCCCGCGTATTCCCACGCGTACATATTCAGGTCGTGCATCAGGACGACGGAACCGTCCTGTACGTCATGGAGCACGGCGTTTTTGATACCGTTCACATTGCTGCTGCCCGGATCTCCCGGATTCACACTCCACTGGATCAGGGAGAGTCCGGTTTTGGCGTTGATGAATTTCTCATACAGTCCTCCCGGGGCACGCATGGTGGAGGTGCGCGTTCCGATCAGGCTGTCCATCGTATTTTGTACCTGCTTTGTCCATTTCAGGACACCCTGGATACCGGGATTGGTGTATTCGTGCACCCAGTTATGGCTGGATACCTGATGCCCCGAATCATGTTCCATGCAGACGATATATCCGTGCCGGAGCAGACTGGAGCCGATACAGAAGAAAGTGGCCTGCGCGCCGTGGATGCGCAGCTGTTCGAGGACCCGTCTTGAATCGGGCCCTGCGGGACCGTCGTCAAAGGTGAGCGCGACGGCTTTCCGGCGGGAATTGTCCGTCTGCTTTTCCGCTTCCTCCGTCATCATCCCGCGCAGGGAGGAATAATAGATCCGGACATGCATCAGCGTGGTCCGGTCCGGATAAAGGGAATCGGCCCTGTAATGCAGGGTCAGGGCGGCGGGCGACAGCGTGAAGGGCGTTTCCTCGATCGCATCACGGCCGCAGAGCCGGCCGAGCGTTTCTTCGTCCGCGGATTCCGTGCTGAAATAAGCGCTGAGCTGTTTTCGGATTTCACCGGACAGGAGTTCCCAGGCGGCGCTGTCCGGATCAAACAGATCGGTCAGGCGAACGGGAGAAGCGGTCTCCATATCATAAGTCCGGGCGTCAAAACTGACCCAGGTTTGTTTTGCTTCCCATTCGACACGCGACACAGTCAGAAAACTCATCCAGCGATCGCCGGTCCGTGTGATCTGGGTGCCCGTATCCAGGAACCCGTCCATTCTTTCACTGCGCCCGTTCGGGATCTGCCGCCGGCCTTCCGTTTCCATGGAATCGATCAGATCGTTGATTTCGGCCGTTATGGCATCGTTTGCGGTGGTGACATATGATTTCAGAATATAGACCTTCTCCCGAAGCTGTTCGCGCAGGGTCGGAGTCTGGGTAAAGGTGAGACAGGGAGGATAGGGATTGTGTTCCGGGATATCCGCTGCAAAAGCGGACGGGGACGGGAGAAGCGCGAGGAAGAGAAACGCAAGGAGAGCGGCGGGTGCGCGACGGGAAACGATACGCATAGAAAAACACCTTTCTTTACCGGGATTCCGGCAATGTTTCCTTGATGAGTGAAGCGATTTCGGCAAGCGAGGATGCCTGATTGATGCGGGTCCTGAGCCTTGCGGCGCCGCGTTTTCCGGAAATATACCAGGAAAAGAATTTGCGCATCTCAAGCACGGCGCGGTGTTCTCCCTTTTCCTGTGTCATTTCTTCGGCCTGGCGGAAAGCGGTGGCGATGATCCTGTCAAACGGCGGGGGCTGGTAAGGATTGCCGGAAAGACCGGATTTGATCTCGGAAAAGATCCAGGGGTTTCCGAGCGCGGCGCGCCCGATGGCCAGTCCGTCGCAGCCGGTTGTTTCAAGCGCTTCCCTTGCGGAAGAGGCGGAAGTGATGTCGCCGTTCGCGATGACCGGGATCCGGACGCTGTTTTTCACTTCGGCGATGGCCGGCCAGTCCGCATGCCCCGCGTAGAACTGGGTTCGGACCCTGCCGTGCACCGTTACTTCCGCGGCGCCTTCCTCCTGCGCGATATGCGCGAGTTCCGCTGCGCAGACGCTGTCTTCGTCCCAGCCGAGGCGCATCTTGACGGATACGGGAAGGGGAGTGGATCTGACGCAGGCGGCGATGATCTGCCCGGCAAGAGGAAGCGATTTCATCAGCGCACTGCCGTTTCCGCCTCCGGTCACTTTGTGCGCGGGACAGCCCATATTGATATCGATGCCCGTAAAGGTACCCAGGGAAGTAAGCTTTTTCGAGGCTTCGGAAAACCAGTAAGGTTCCCGGCCGAAGAGCTGCACCCGGACAGGCCCTTCTCCCGGCAGGATTGCCAGCAGGCTGCTGTATGCGCGGGACGCGTCAGGCGCGGTCATGTACCCCTGCGCGCTGATCATTTCGGTGGTTGCCGCGTCACAGCCGTTTTCAAAGCAGATCCGGCGGTACACCGCGTCCGTAATGCCGGCCATCGGCGCCAGATACAGCGGAACAGGCTTATTCATCACGGCTCAGCACCTTCTCGGCGGTCAGACTGCGGATCATCCAGCGCCCGGTCTCCCGGGTAAGAACGGCGGAATAGCGGATTTTCTGCCAGGCGGGAGGCAAGGAATCAAGCCCTGCCTGTGAGGCTTCCTGTCTCCGGTAGGAGAGCAGCTTTCCGTCTATGCCGGGGATATCTTCCACAAACACGGCTCTCGCGATATCCTCCCAGGGCCAGCACCACACCGAAACCAGGGAAAGCCTGTGGTCGATGCCGTTTACGCTGTAGTAGTTCGTGTATACGCTTCCGCCGGCGGAAACGTCCTGAAGGATTTTGTCCCTTTCGATGCAGGCCGGCGAAAAGTAGTCAAGAAGCGCCGAGGCGTCGTCTCCCATCGTGATAACCTGCGCGCGCCTCGCCATGCCGTCCTTCAGCAGCACATAGATATTGGCTGAATTCATGGCATAATAGAACACCACGATCAGGATGCTCAGGATGAACAGGATCATCAGAAGCTGTCTGGCGATATGCCACATCAATCTGCGAAGGTATTTCAAGACTGTGCTCCTTTCTTCAGTTCACGGGAAGGATCAGCCGGAGCCCGCGTTTGAGAACGTATTTTGTTTCCAGCCAGTACTCACCGCCGGAGAAAGCGCCGGATTCGATGTAAAAAACCGTGCCTTCCAGATCCTCCGGACCTTCCGCCCTGCGGTACGCACCGTCCGCCGTCACATAGACAGACGCGTTTTTGATCCTTGAAAAAGTGGCGGAGAGCGCCGAATCCACGACGTGGATCATGGTTCCGTCCTCGCTGAGCCCGTCCGCGAGCGCGATATGACCGTTCACGACGCTGAAGGAAAACACCGCGCCGCGCCCGAAGAAGGACGCGACCTCCTCCCGGTCCGTCAGGAGATGATAGCGGGTTTTGTAGCCGAATTGCTTTCCCGCGTTGCCGATCAGTGTGGAATTCAGGGTTCCGCCGTCCACAAGGCAGAACGCGTAGGCGGAAGCGAGCGCTTCCGGTTCTGTTTCCGCACCTGTGATGCCGAGCCTGTGCAGGGCGTTTGAAAGCGTGAATATCGCGCATCCGGAGACTGCAAGATTGCTGTTCCGGTAGGGCACATCTTTCCAGTGACCGTTCATCTGGCTGTAGAAGGCTTCCGGCGCGGAAGGAACGGAGACTTCGACGGGAATCTCCCCTCCGCCGCACCGCACGGCGATGGGTATGCCCTTTTCCGGAGAGACAGGGACAGTCCACTGTGCGGCATAACCCGCGTTGGAAGCATCGATGCAGAAATCGATAAACGCTTCCGCGGCGGGAACGCTGTCCCTTGCGTTCTCATACACCAGCGTGACGGTTTTGACAGAAGAAGTCGCCGTAAAAGCAACGGAGGAAGCTTCACCGGAATGTGCAAAGAGCGCGGCGTCCGAAAGCAGTTTCTTTTCCGGGGGCTGAACGGTGACGGAGCGGATCACGCCGCTGCCGTACGCTCCTTCGCGTCCGGCACGGATCAGCAGCCGCTTCGGGCCGGAGCCCGAAACCGGAAGGGAAACGTGCCAGAGCAAGGGGTTTTCTTTGTCTCTTGTGCCGCTTTTAAGATCAAACAGATGCTCGCTGCCGTGTTCTTCGGTTACGGAAACCGAATCCGTGACCCGGTCTGTTTTCAGGGTGACGCTGATTTCCTGCCCCCAGAAAAACGTCTTCGGACCTTCCGCGCTCAGCACCCCGGCTTCCTCACGGGCCGATGGCAGCACCAGCAGACTGGCTTTGGTGATTCCGTCGGAGAGGACAATCAAAGCGGCAGAGCCGGCGGAAAAGTCTCCGGAAAGCGCTGCGACAAGCGAATCTCCGCTCTGCCTGCAGGAAACGCGGCTGTCCTCACATTTCCAGGACCAGGGAAGGGGGGACTGTACGGAAAACGTTTTCTCTCCCGCGGCGTTTTCCCATACGGCTGCGGAAGCACCATCGATCAGGAGCGGTTCGGGATCCGAGGCGAAGAGGATCTCTTCTTCATCATCTCCCACGGGAAGCTGGACAATGGGGAGCGGGAAGGCATGCACACCGCATTGCAGCGTGATTTTTCCGTATCTTGCGTTTTCTGTTTCCGGCGGCACAAAAACGGTCAGGAAATCACCGTTCGTTCCGCACGACGGAGAAAAACGAAGAAAATCGTCCGCTTCGGCGACGGACCAGAAACCGGAAGAAAAAACCCGGTAACGCCTGAGCGCGCCGCAGCACGGAACCGGAGTGAAATCTCCTTCTGCGGAAAGGCCGGCGCCTTCCGTCACGGTAAGGCACATCCCGTCTTCCGCCGTCAGCCCCTGGCGGTCCGTTACGCGAAGCAGAATGCGTTTTTCTCCTGTCTGATCCGCGGTATAGGAAAATACCGGATCGGGACCGGACTGCCCGCCCGTGCGTGAACGGGCGTCGATGATGGAAAAATCATACGTGTAGGGCCCGTCGCCGCCGCTCGCTTCCGCCGTGAGGATGAGGTTTTCGCCCAGACGAAGATCGGACGCATCCGCGGCAATCCTGCATTTCAGCGCAGTGCTGACTTCAAAGGATATGCGTGATGTGTTTTTTCCCGCTTCTTCAACCTGCAGAAAATAAGTGCCCGGTTCCGACGGAGTATAGGCGCATCTCTGATCTGCGGGAAGAGATCCTTCCAGAAGGAGTTCATCATCGCAGAAAAGGGTGAAATGAGGCTCATCATAACCGGTCACGGCAAAATACAGCGTTTCCCCACAGGAAAGGCGGCTGCTTTCCGGCTTGATTCCGCATTCCTCACCGAAAGCGGTGAAAAAAAGGAAAAAGGCAGACAGACTCAACAGAAATAAGAACTTCCTCAAACCATGACGCCCTCCATAGACGATCGGTGTTATTATAGCAATTCCGTACTGTTTCGTCAAAAGAATTATGAGAGAAATCGTTTGCAATCGGGCGGATCATTCCCGGTTTGAAAAAGCGGATGATCAAAATGAAAGGAAACAGATAAGCAAAGGAAGAGCAATAACCGGATAAGCGGTGTGCCTGATACGCACCGGCGGAACGCTCATATCGGGACTGAAACGGAACGGAAAGATCCATCTGCGGTCTGTGCTGCGGCCGGGACTTCGGCTGTAAAAAAACAGCATTAACGAACGCATGCAGAGAAAAACGGTCAGAATACAGCCGAAAACCCGAACAATACAAAAGAAAGAGCATCTGAAAGTCCGCCAAAATAAAAAAAGTGGAAAAAAAGTAAAAAAAAGATTGAGGGAGGTGTTGACGAAGGGAGGGTGATGGGGTAT
>CADBNX010000431.1 GCA_902796115.1 uncultured Eubacteriales bacterium | reverse complement strand
TCCACCCGGCAGGCCAGGTTCTCGTCGTCGTTGAGGAAGCTGTCCATCGCCAGGTTCACGATTTCCGTGACCGCCGCGATCAGGTTTTTCATTTCCTTCGCGCCTTTATCGGAAAACCGGATCTGCTTTTCCCGGATTTCCGCCGCGCGCTCCGAAATGTTGAGCGCGTGGTCGCTGATGCGTTCCAGATCGGTAATGGCGCGCAGGTACTGGCTGACGGCCTTGTTCTGCGCGTCCGCCATTTCATGGCCGGTCAGGCGCATCAGATAACTGCCGATCTTGTCCTCGTACCGGTCGATCGTGTCTTCCATGCGCTGCACGTTCTGCGCGCCCTTTTCCGTATACTCGTCCAGAAGCCCGATCGCTTCGAAAATGGATCTGCGGGAAAGCTCCGCCATATTGCCGATCGTCAGCCTCGTCTGTTCCACCGCCAGGATCGGATAGGCGATGAAACGTTCCTCCAGCCGGTTCATATCCTGATTTTCCTTCTCATCCTCCGGGTCGGCCGGAATCAGGCGCGTGACCGCCTTTTCGATGAGCGGGATCGCGGGAAACAGGAGCGCCACGGTGGAAAGGCGGAAAAGCGTATTGAGCAGCGCGATGGAGAAGGGACTCATCACGCGTTCCATCAGGGGAAAGCGGAAAGCCGCGTTCAGGGCGTAAAACACGGCGGCGAACAGCACCACCCGGGAAACCTCGATGATCGGATAGGAAAGCGCCGTGCGCTTTCCGTTGGGCGAGGAACCGATGCCGGCCATCAACACCGGTACGCTGGCGCCGATAGCGACGCCCAGGATGATGGGCAGCGCTTCGGAAAACGTGATCACGCCGGTCACGGAAAGCGCCTGCAGGATACCGACCGACGCGGAAGCGCTCTGCAGCAGGGCCGTAAAGAGCATGCCGGCCAGGATGCCCAGCAGCGGGTTTTCAAACCGGGTCAGCGCGGACAGGAACGCGGGGTTGTCCTGCAGCGCCTCCATGGAGGAGGACATCGTCTTCAGCCCGAACATCAGGATGGCAAAGCCCATCATGATATCCGCCACATGATGAAGGGATTTTTTCTTCGACACCATTTTCAGCAGCATGCCGGCGAGCGCCACCAGGGCGCTGAGGCTTTCCGTGCTCAGCAGCTTGAACGCAGCCGAAGCCCCGCTGCCCATCTCGGACAGGCAGATCACCCACCCGGTCACGCTGGTTCCGATGACGGCGCCCATGATCACGGAGATGGCCTGCCGCAGCTGCATCATGGCGGAGTTGACAAAGCCGACCGCCATCACGCTGGTCGCGGCCGAGGACTGGATGACCGCCGTCACACCCGCACCCAGTCCGATCCCCTTGACGGGCGTATCCGTCAGCCGGTACAGGATCAGTTCAAGCCGGTTTCCGGCCGCTTTTTTCAGGCCGTCCCCCATAAGGCTCATGCCGTACAGAAACAGCGCGATGCCGCCCAATAAGACAATGACAGATAAAAGATCCATAGTCAGTCAGATTTCCCTGCTTTTTCAGAAATTCGTTCCCGGAAAACGGGCATTTCCCCCGTTTTGCGGAAACCGTGTCTACTATAAAATAGCATTGGGTTTTTGTCAATTAAAACGTTCCCTCTGTTGCCTGTGAAAAACGTGAAAAAACAGTTGACAGACCGCCTCTTCTGCGTGTATACTGCATCCGTTGTCAAATTCTGAGGAAAGGAGGCTCCTGACATGACAATGTTTTTCGCGGACAAGAACACACTGTGCCGGGGAGCCTTCTGAACCGATACGGAAGGGTTTTATCGCGCCCGGCATAAAAATGCCGGGCGTTTTTATACGCCTGCCGCCCGGCATGAAGCAACGGAGGTCAGATAACCATGAAAAAAATCGGAGGGATCACACTCCGGAAACTGATGAAAATGGAGCTGAAATACCTGGCGGGCGCAATGGCCGTCAGCGCGCTGGCCGTGCTCGCCAACCTGCTTACGCCCATGATCCTGGCGGAAGCCGTGGACCGGTATTTCCTGAAGACGGCCAGCCGCTTTCCGGCGTCGGTCACAGGCTGGATCGACGCGGTGTCGCGGGGCGATACGGCGCGCGCGCTGACCCTGATGGCGGCGGCGCTGGTCACGGTCAGTGTGCTCGGCGGCGTGTTCAGCTTTTTCAGGGGGCGCTGGCAGGCCATGGTCGGCGCGAACTGCGCGCGTACGCTGCGCGACGATCTGTATTCCCACATCCAGTCCCTGCCTTTTTCCTACCACGCGCGGGCTGAAACCGGCGATATGATCCAGCGCTGCACCTCCGACGTGGAAACCGTGCGCCGCTTCCTTTCCGCCCAGCTGATCTCGGTGGTGAACGCGCTGCTCACGGTGGTGCTGTCGCTTTCGGTGCTTTTCCGCGCAAACGCCGCGCTCACCTGGTACAGCCTGATCCTGGTGCCGCTCCTGTTCGGTTTCGGATTCTTCTTTTTCCGCTGGGTCATCCGCCGCTTCAAGCAGGCGGACGAGGCCGAGGGCAAAATGAGCGCGGTGCTGCAGGAGGCGCTCACCGGTGTGCGGGTCGTGCGCGCGTTCGGACGGCAGCGGCATGAAGAAAAGAAATTCGACGCGGTATCCGCGGATTACCGCACCAAGGCATACAACACCGGCAAGCTGATCGCCTTTTACTGGGCATCGAGCGATTTCATCATCAGCGCGCAGTGCCTGATCACGATGATCCTCTGCGTGCTCTACGCGGTGCGCGGTGAGATCACCGTGGGCACGCTGATCATTTTCACCACCTACGTCGGACGCATGCTCTGGCCCATCCGGCAGATGGGCCGTATCCTGGCCGACGCCGGCAAAAGCTCCGTGGCGCTGGGAAGGATCCGCGAACTGCTGGAGGCGAAGCCGGAGCCGGAGGAGAAGGACGCGCTCAAACCCGCCCTCGACGGCGATATCGTATTCGACCATGTGACCTTCGCCTACGAGGACGGGCGGGAAGTGCTCTCCGACGTCAGCTGCGTGATCCCCCACGGAAAAACGACAGCCATCCTCGGCGCCACCGGCAGCGGAAAGAGCACGCTGGTGGAGCTGCTGCAGCGGCTCTATGAGCCCGGGAGCGGCGAAATCCGCGTTTCCGGCGTGCCGCTTTCAAAGATCGACCGGAAATACCTCCGGTCCCGTGTGGGCCTGGTGCTGCAGGAGCCCTTCCTCTATTCCAGGACCATCCGCGAAAACGTGGCCGCCGCGGTGGAAAAGGCGGAAAATGACGAGATCGAATCCGCGGCGCGGGACGCCTGCGCGGAAGAGTTCATCCTGGAAAGCGCGGAAGGCTGGGATACCGTGGTGGGCGAGCGCGGCGTCACGCTGTCCGGCGGACAGAAGCAGCGGCTTGCCATCGCGCGCACGCTGATGAAGCAGAACGACGTCCTGATCTTTGACGATTCCCTTTCCGCCGTGGATACGCATACGGACGCGCTGATCCGGGAGCGGCTGAAGAAACGCCGGGCAAACACCACCACGCTGATCATCAGCCACCGCATCTCCACGCTCCGGGAGGCGGACCGCATCCTGGTGCTGGAGGACGGAAAAATCACGCAGCAGGGCACTCATGAAGAACTGATGCGGCAGGAGGGACTCTACCGCCGCATCGCGGATATACAGAGCGGCGCCGCCTCGGAAGGAGAATGATCCATGCAGGCAGCAGAAGAAAAAGACTATACCAAAAAACTTGATTTCTCCCTGTGGCGGAAGCTGCTCAGGGAATCGCGCGGCCACTGGAAGGATCTGTTCTGGCTCGCGGTCACCATGGCCGTCGTCGCGGGCATCGACGTGATTTTCCCGCTGCTGACGGCCTGGGCGATCGACCACCCGATCGCGGAAGGCACCACGGCGGGCGTGGGAAAGCTGGTCGCGGTGTACCTCGCCCTGATGGCCGTGCAGGCGGTCACCTGCTGGGGCTTCCAGATTTTTGCCATGCGCGCGGAGAACGGCGTATGCTACGACATCCGCAAAAAAGCGTTCCGGCGGCTGCAGGAACTGCCCTTTTCCTATTATGATAAAATGCCGGTCGGCTTCATCATGAGCCGGATGACCAGCGACTGCCAGCGCCTGGGCGAAACGATCGGCTGGTCCCTGTGCGATATCGCCTACTCCCTGGTGATGCTGATTGCGGCGAGCGTTGCCATGTTCTCGCTGAACGCCGCGCTGACCTGGCAGGTGCTGGTCGTAGTCCCGCCGCTGGCCGTCATTTCCTGGTTTTTCCAGCAGAAGATCCTCAGGGCGCACCGCGAGGTGCGCAAGAACAATTCAAAAATCACCGGTGCCTTCAACGAAGGCATCATGGGCGCGAAAACCACCAAAACCCTGGTGCGGGAGGACGCGAACACCCGCGAATTCAACGTGCTGACCCGGGATATGCATGTTTCCTCCATGCGCGCCGCGACGCTGAGCAGCCTGTATCTGCCCCTGGTCATTTCCCTGGGTTCCGTCGCCACCGCCTGGGCGCTGCGCCAGGGCGGCGTGAGCGTGCTGGGCGGCGTCATGACCATCGGCACCCTGCAGGTATTCGTCAATTACACGGTGCAGTTTTTCGAGCCGATCCGCAGCCTGGCCGAAATCATTTCCGAATTCCAGAGCACCCAGGCCGCCGCGGAACGCGTCATCACCCTGCTTGAAACCGAACCCGAAATCGCGGACACGCCGGAAGTGACGGCCGTATTCGGCGACGAGTTCCATCCGAAGCGTGAAAACTGGCCCCGCATCGAGGGCGGCATCCGGTTTGAGCATGTGGATTTCCGCTATGCCGGCGGGGACGAAGTGCTGAGCGATTTCTGCCTGGACGTGAAACCGGGAGAAACCATCGCGCTGGTAGGCCCGACGGGCGCCGGAAAGAGCACCGTGGTCAACCTGGCCTGCCGGTTCTATGAGCCGACCGGCGGCCGTATCCTGATCGACGGCGTGGATTATAAGGAGCGCAGCCTGCTGTGGCTGGAAAGCAACCTCGGCTATGTGCTGCAGGAACCCCGCCTGTTCTCCGGCACCATCCGGGAGAATATCCGCTACGGAAGGCTGGACGCGACGGATGAGGAAATCTGCGAAGCCGCGCGCCTGGTCAACGCCGAAAGCTTTATCCTGATGAAGGAAAAAGGCTACGATACGGATGTGGGTGAAGGCGGCAGCCTGCTCTCCACCGGGGAAAAGCAGCTGATCTCCTTCGCGCGCGCGATCCTCGCCAACCCGCGCATTTTCGTGCTGGACGAGGCGACCAGCAGCGTCGATACCCACACCGAACAGATGATCCAGCACGCGATCACCCGGGTGCTGGAGGGCAGGACCTCCTTCATCATCGCCCACCGGCTCTCCACCGTGCGCACCGCCGACCGGATCCTGGTGATCGAAAACGGCCGAATCGCGGAGGAAGGCAATCACGAAACACTGATGGCCGCGCGCGGCAAATACTGGCACCTGTACACCAATCAGTTTGCCGAGGAAAATACCATGGAAGCGCTCGGCGCGGGGGAAGCCGAGAGCAGGGATCAGGGAACAGGCAACAGGGAATAGGCAACAG